>NZ_JBGQRB010000004.1:0-74327 GCF_045528645.1 Ruoffia sp. FAM 20857 | reverse complement strand
TTAAAGATGAGAACACAACACAAACTATCGTTGCATAGAGAGACACTTAAACATAGGAATAAAAAAAGAGCCAAGGTGACTGCGTCACCTGGCTCCTCGGTCCACCAACATCAAAAATTCATGAACCTGTTTTTATTGTTAATGAAAAACGGTTTGTTGCTTTGTGGCTCTAGAATTGCACTACACCTAAGAGTGTTGCAGCTATTAATGTAATGATACTTGCTGCCCACATAATTGGTAAGTTTGCTTTAATATGCTCACCAATGGTTGTACCAGCCAATGATACCCCAACGTAGTTGGCAGCAACTGTTGGACTGATGTAAGTACCATAAGTACCTGTAATTAAGAATGTAGCAGCAACTGTCGATGCTGAAATTCCAAACGGCTCTACAATTCCGATTACAATTGGAAGTAATGCGAAGTAGAAAGCATCTGTACCAAGAACCATCATTAATGGTACTGAGAATAATGCTAAGAACCAGTGAGTATGTGGTGCGATAAATTCTGGTAATGCGTTAATAATCGTTGTAGCCATTGCTTCAACCATTCCAGAACCTTCAATAACACCAATAAATATACCTACGGCGAATAATGTCATCGTCATAACGATAGCGTTATTACCATATTCTTGGATCTTCTTACCTTGTTCTTTCACTGATCTAAAGTTACCTAGGATTGCGAATGCGTAGGCAACCATGAAGATAAAGTGCATTGGTAAACCAGTATCAATGAATAATAAAGCTAACATAATTAATGTTACAACTAAGTTATAGATGTAAAGACCTTTGCTTGTTTTTGGTTCTGCGTCAGCAGTATCTGCTAAGTCAGCAATATTAATGTTTCCATCAACACCTGAACCTTCACGTTTACGACGTGAGTTAATCACAGCATTCACGATTGCTAATAAGAACATTACAATTACAGCTGGGAAGATGAATGAATAAAGTTCAGAAACCTCTACCCCTGCTACAGAAGCTGCACGAATTGTTGGTCCACCCCAAGGGATAATATTCATCGCTGACATTAGTCCAACAACTGTTCCTAAGAATACTACTGGACGAACGCCTAACTTATCCATAATTGGTTTAAATGCTGGAATTACGATTAAGTAAGTTGAAGCACCACTACCATCTAAGTGAGATGCAACAGCAACTAGTAAAATAGCGATAAAGATCGCAGTAATTTTGTTACCAACTTTACTAATTACAAAGTCCACTAACGGGTCGAATAATCCCTGTTCTGACATTAATGTAAAGAACGAGATCGAGAATAAGAACAGCACTGCTGTATTTAAGATAGATGCTAACCCATCGTTAACATATAAACTTATATCCGCAATACTTGCTCCAGAAACTACTACTGCGATCAGTGGTAAAATGATGAAAGCCATCGGTGGAGACATTTTCTCTCCGATTAAGACAAACATCAATATGATTATGAGTATAAAACCTATTATTGCTAAATTCATTTTTTCCTCCTATATATATATTATTTTGTGAAACTTCCCCCAAACACTCATTAAGAAACCGTTTACAGTTACATTCTAATATAGTAATCCTATTAAAACAATATGCGCACTGTCTTTTAACTGTTCTTTACATGTGTATTTCTTCACATAAAACCCAATAGACAATCACTTATCCTAAAAGGATATTTGCGATTGCTTCTTGTGATTCTTCAATTGAGTGTTTGCGAGAACGAGCACATTCTTTAGCTGGACGGTCGCAAATATAACATTGACGCTTTCCTACTCCAACCTCTTCACGCTTCAAACTGCTTAATTTTCCGTCTTCTAATTTAACAACATCTAAATCAAAGACACGGCCTTTTGAATGCGTTTCTTCAAGTGCCACCATTCTTTTTTTCAATTCAATACTATCAATATCCACAAAGAAATATGCTTCTGGCCCAGTTGGCAAGTTCAAATCTTCTGAAAACTGAACCGTCACATCGTCTAACTTTGCTTTTATTTCCGTCAGCATTTCTTCAAAGACACCCACTAGATAAAGAGATGTTTTAATATTACCTGGTATATTCAAAGTGACAGATAATAATGAACCCGGAGAATGTTGATTAATAATCTGGGTCTGTCTGAATGCACGTTTTTCACGCGCATCCAGCATCTCCATTAAACTCACTTCCGGGCCATTAAATACTTCATCCTTATACATTGCGAACAACGTCGATCATCGTACCATCACGGTATTGAATTAAAGCAACGTCTTTCTCTCCATATTCAATTGGTTGAGGTGTTCCTACTATTGCGTAAGCTTTCTCTTTTAATTCTTCAATTGTAAATTGTGGAATATCAACGTTCTTGAAATGTTCTACTAAATCTTGACGTTGTGGATTAATGGCAATACCAATTTCAGTAACAACTACGTCAACACTTGATCCTGGTGTAATGACTGTGTTAACTTGCTCAACAACAGTCGGTATTCTTCCTCGAACTAACGGTGAGATAACTAATGACATCTTACTTGCTGATGCTGTATCTGGGTGACCACCAATGGCTCCACGAATTACTCCGTCTGATCCAGTAACAACGTTAACATTGAATTCTGTATCGATTTCAAGTGCCGATAAAATACATACATCCAACTGGTTGATCGCAGCCCCTTTAAATAATGGGGAAGCGTAGAAAATCGCGTCAATTTCCGTATGCTCAGGATTACGTCCTAATGATTCTCCTGATGGTGCATCGAAGTCTTGAACATCAATTAATTTATCTACTAAACCTTCTTCATGTAGCTCCACCATTGCATTTGTAATACCACCTAAAGCAAAGCTAGCAGTGATATTTTCTTTAATCATATCTTCACGCAAGTAACGAGATACAGCTAATGATGCACCACCTGTACCTGTTTGGAATGAGAATTCATCTTTAAAGTATGGTGAGTTCGTAATCACTTGGTTAGCGTATTTTGCGATAACTAATTCTTTAGGGTTTTGCGTGAATCGAGTTGCCCCCTTAGCAATCCCTGAAGGATTTCCGATAGCATCAACTTCAACAACATAGTCAACATCTGTTTGAGGAATGCTAATTGGTGTATTTGGATAAGGCATTAATGAGTCTGTAATGGCTACAACGTTGTCTGCATATCTTGCATCCACTTTCGCGTAACCTAATGAGCCACAAATTGCTTTACCTTTAGTACCATTTATATTTCCATAGGCATCTGAACTTGGCGCACCTATGAAGGCAACATCAATTTTGATTTCGCCTGATGCAATTGCTTGTGCACGTCCACCATGAGAACGTAGTACAACTGGGTTTTTCATAATTCCGTCTGAAACTGCTGCTCCGACTTTATCACGTAAACCGCTTGATGTAATGTTTGTGACTACACCATTTTTAATGTGTTCGATTAATGGCTCATGAACGTTAGCAATTGAACTTGGTGCAATCGTTAAATCTTTAATTCCCATTGCTGCAATCTCATCCATGACCATGTTTAATACATAGTCACCTTCACGGAAGTGGTGGTGGAAAGAAATTGTCATACCGTCTTTAAGTCCTGTTTTTTCAATCGCTTCACGTAAGCTACCTACTAATTTGTCATCACCTAGTTTAATAGGATTGATTTTACGGATAGTCTCTTCATATTGTGTGCTGTATTTAGATTCTTCTCCATAAGCACCGTATTGATCAACAATATGTTGTGGAATATCGCGACCGACTGTATTCTTAACCATAATTATAGTTCCTCCTCTGTAATGATATTCGCTGCTTTAGCTAAAGCAATCACACGCTCAGCACGTTCAACGATTGGCTTATCAACCATTTTTCCGTTAACAGAGATAACCCCTGAACCTTTTTCTTCAGCTTCTTGAATTGCCCAAATAATTTCTTTTGCATTGTCAATTTCTTTTTGTGTTGGTGCGTATTCATCATGAACAATTGGAATTTGACGAGGGTTGATAATTGATTTTCCATCGAAACCTAATTGTTTAATACGTTGTACTTCATTTCTGAAGCCTTCTTCGTTATCTACGTCTGAATAAACAGTATCTAAAGCTGCAATACCTGCATCTCTCGCTGCATGTAGAATGAAGCTACGTGCGAAGAATAATTCTTCTCCAGTGGCACTTCTTTCAGTCTTCATGTTTGTCACGTAGTCTTCTGCTCCTAGAGCGATACCGATTAAGCGGTCTGACGCGTGAGCAATCTCACGTACATTTAAAATACCTGTAGCTGATTCGATCGCAGCCATAATATTTGTTGTACCCACTTCGATGCCGTTTTCTCTCTCAACTCGTTCGATAACAGCTTCGACGTCTTTGATTTCTTGTGCATTTTCAGTTTTTGGTAAACGAATCACGTTCACGCCACCTAATACTGATGCTTCGATATCCTGATCTCCACCAGCTTTTAAATCGTTAATACGAACAACCGTTTCAACGTTACTATAGTCGATATTTTTTAATGCATTATGTACTAACATACGTGCAGTATCTTTCTCGTTCAATGATACTGCATCTTCTAAATCAAACATTACTGCATCTGAGCCGTATAGAGGCGCATCTCTAAGCATTGCTGCGTTAGCACCAGGCACAAACATCATCGTTCTTCTTAAACGCTCCATGTTGCAATCTCCTTCCAGTTAAATGTAGTTTCATCAGCAGCGCGATAAACAGCTGCAATTGTTCTTGCTTGAACGGTACAATCTAATGCACCTTGGTCAACAGCAGTTACTTTTGCGTTTTCCACTCCAAGTTTTTCTAAAGTTTCTTTGATGACTTTACGGATTTGTGCTCCGAATTGTTTCTCTACACTACTTTCTAGTTCAATCACGATACCATTATCTGATTGGGCCACAGTGACCATAATGTCAGATGACTCTACCGTCCCTGCGACACCATTTTGTTTAATTTCCATCTTTTTCACCTCAAATTTATTTTTTGTTTTGAATATAGTCGTACGTTGTACTTGGAACTAAGTTTTTAATGCTTTCTGGATGACCTTCCGAAAGTGCTTGACGTACTTTCGTTGCACTAATCACTTCACCTTCTACTTCTAATCTTGGAATAATTTCTAATTCCAAATCATCTTGAAAAACTTCGCTCATACTTTCGTTATAAATCTCTGTTACGCGTGAATAGGGCTCTTTACCGACGAGGCGGTGTCTGATATTAAGAATCGGAGCCACTCTTTCTTTAAATAACGTAGCATCAACCGTTGCTTGAATTCGTGCGACACTTTCTTGAGCACGATCTCGCAAGAAGTACGATGGGAATGTTGCCGAAGAGACCATATAATCATTCGTTGGTAAGACAATGATATTTGTCATGTCAGCGGTTGCACGTTTTACCAACATCATCCGCTCCTCATCATTAAATTCAGAACGATCTTCAGACAGAACGAATACATACACGTAATCACTTCGTTTGGCTGTTTCTTCAATTAAGTGAAGGTGTCCTTTAGTAATCGGGTTGGCGTTCATAACGACTGCGCCATTGTTTCCTTCTTTTTTATGATTACTTAACATAGATAAGTAATCTTCAAAATTAGGATGACCAAATTCCATGAAGGTAACATTCGACGTCTCTACAATCTTATTAAAGCCTAGTGATTTAAAGTAAACACTATTCTTTGGACATGTATAGACGAAATAATGATTTGAGCCATTACTTCTTAGTTGATCCATTAGATGGACAACAATATCCGTCAGAAAGTTTTCTGATTGATAGTCTGAATGAACGGCTACACATTTAATAACGTTGCCAGCATATGAACCAGTAGCAACGAGATCATCACCTTTATAAATACCGACTGTATAATCGGTCTGTTCCTGAGTGCTTAAGTTGGAAGTTTCTAATAAATCTTCCCAATCTTTGCGTGCACTTTGGCTTCGATGAATCCATAAACGTTTCGTTGTATACACTATCATCTTCCTTTTTTATTGACTAAAAGTTCTATTGCCTGCCCCAAACCAATATTGTATGAAGAAAATCATTTATTTCTTCATTCCACTATTTATTATATATTAATTTTATTAATCGTGTTGTTTTTCCCCTGTATTTTATAATTCTAATCCTTATGCTGCCTAACATGTTAACGTTATCAGTCGATTAGAATGTTATTATGATGTAAATATTATGACAGAATCACCTATAGTATTGTTGGATTAAATTTACTTCTTCTATATAAAGCCGTTTTAATCAGCAATCTATTTAAGGTCTTTTAGAGTTATATTTAATCCTGTTTTTATTTTATGCAAAAATTTATACGCAAAAAAACACCATTAGAACAGTATTTTCCCAAAAAAGAATTTCATTCCAAGGTGTTTTCGCTTACAATAAAGATAAATATAACTTATGAGAAAGGTTGATATATATATGGTTGAAGTACGTATTAATGAAACCGTCTTGAGAGATGCGCATCAAAGTTTGATGGCAACGCGCATGTCGACAGAAGATATGCTTCCAATTATTGAGAAAATGGACTCGGCGGGATATTACGCACTTGAATGTTGGGGGGGTGCAACTTATGACTCAGCGATTCGTTTCTTAGATGAGAATCCATGGGAACGACTACGCGAAATTCGTAAACGTACGCCGAATACGAAATTGATGATGTTACTTAGAGGTCAAAACTTAATCGGCTACCGTCACTATGCTGATGATGTTGTTGATAAGTTTATTCAAAAGGCTGTTGAGAACGGCATTGATATCTTCCGAATCTTCGATGCGTTAAACGATTCACGTAATGTTCGCGCTTCACTTGAAGCAGTTAAGAAATACGGTGCACATGCACAATTAGCAATTGCATATACAACAAGTGATGTTCATACCGTTGAGTATTACACAAAACTAGCAAAAGAATACAACGATATGGGTGCTGACTCAATCTGTATTAAAGACATGGCTGGTATCTTAACTCCGGCTGTTACTCGTGAATTAATTCCAGCGATTAAAGCTGTGATTGATGTGCCATTAAACTTACACACGCACGCAACAAGTGGTGTGTCACAAATGACTTACTTAGCTGCTGTTGAGAATGGCGTTGATATTATTGATACAGCGATTTCTCCATTAGCTGAAGGAACAAGTCAACCACCTACTGAATCAATGGCATTAACATTAGAAGAATTAAATATTAATACACACTTAAACATTGATACTTTAGAAGAAATTGCGGACTACTTTAAAGGCATTCGTGATAAATATTTAGCAGACGGAACATTAGACAGTAAAATGATGTTCGCTGATCCTAAAGCTTTAATTTACCAAGTTCCTGGTGGTATGTTATCGAACTTAAACTCACAACTCCGCCAAGCAGGTGCTTTAGATAAATACGATGCTGTACTTAACGAAGTTCCTTCTGTTCGTGAGGACATGGGCTTCCCACCACTTGTAACACCCTTGAGTCAAATGGTTGGAACACAAGCGGTATTCAACGTCTTAGCTGGAGAACGCTACAAGATGGTGCCTAACGAAATTAAGGACTACTTAAAAGGCTTATATGGTAAATCTCCTGCACCAGTGGATGAGGAATTCCGTCGCTCAATTATCGGTGACGCAGAAGTCATCGAAACGCGTCCAGCAGATCGTTTAGATCCAGAGTTCGAAAAACTTAAAGCTGAATTAGGCGACCTAGGTAAAAATGATGAAGACGTATTAACTTATACTTTATTCCCACAAGTGGGTCAGCAATACCTAGAAAGAAAATATCAACCTAAACCAGTAGCTGGAGAAACAATTAAGATTCAAGCACGCTACGGTCAATAAAGAGTCGATGAACGAAGGAGGAATTTAATTAGATGGAATCAATCAGTATTATGGACGGTTTGATGTTAACTATCGTTTCCATGCTTACAGTATTTTCAGTACTACTAGTTCTTTGGGGACTAACAGAAATGATTGCAAAGTTTGTTAACGGAAGTGATAAAGCCGAACCTGCACCTGCAGCAGCTAAACCAGCACCTGCAGTAAACACAAACAACTTAGCACCAAACAAAAAGCATCAACAAGTTGCTGAATTAGTCGCTTTAGCATTAGCGTCTGAAGATGAGCCAAACAAAAAGTTAGAAATCCAAGAATCAAAACGAATTAAATAATCGGAGGATATAAATCATGAAAAAATACGAAATCGAAATTAATAATGAAGTATACCGCGTATCGGTAAAAGAATTACCTGCTGATGCAGATATGTCAACGGGTCAAACAGCTGCTCCTGCTACTCAAGAAACACAAAGTGCTCCAGCACCTGCTGCAGCATCAGGCGGAACAGAAATTAACGCACCAATGTCTGGAACTATCTTAAAAGTTGCTGTCACACCAGGTCAATCAGTTGCTCAAGGGGATACATTAATCGTCTTAGAAGCTATGAAGATGGAGAACGAAATTGTTGCTCCTGCTGATGGTGTTGTTGGTTCAATTAGTGTCAGTCAAGGTGACAGTGTACAATCTGATCAATTACTACTGACTATATAGGAGGTATTCGTTTACATGTTAGACACAATCAATGAACTTATACAAACTTCCGGGTTTTTAAGTATAACTATACAGGAAATTATCGTCATTATGTTGGCTTTGGTTTTAATCTTTTTAGCCGTTTCTAAAAACTATGAACCATATTTATTAATTCCAATTGGATTCGGTATGTTACTAGCTAACTTACCTCTGACGGGATTAATGGATCCTGCTACTGCAACAGAGAATGGTGGATTGCTTCATTACTTATATCAAGGGGTCGGGCTCGGAATATTCCCACCACTGATCTTCCTCTGTTTAGGAGCATCTACTGACTTTGGTCCGCTTATTGCGAATCCAAAAACATTATTATTAGGTGGAGCTGCTCAATTCGGTATCTTCGCTGCATTCTTCGGTGCATTAGCCTTAGGTATGACGCCAAGTGAATCTGCTGCGATTGGTATTATTGGGGGAGCAGATGGCCCAACAGCTATCTATATTTCTTCTCAATTAGCTGAGCATATCTTGCCAACAATTGCGATTGCTGCTTACTCATACATGGCGCTTGTTCCAATTATTCAACCGCCAATTATGCGTGCGTTAACAACTGAAAAAGAAAGAACAACTGTTATGACGCAAGCACGTCCAGTATCACAAAAGGAAAAAATCATTTTCCCAATCGTTGTTACTTTATTCGTGAGTTTACTAATTCCTTCAGCAGCATCATTAGTTGGGATGTTAATGTTAGGAAACTTAATTCGTGAAAGTAAAGTTGTACCGTTAATCACAACAACTTTAGAGAATTCAATGATGTATATCGTTACAATTCTTTTAGGTATTTCAGTAGGTGCTTCAGCAGATGCCGCTACATTACTATCATTTGATACAATCAAAATTATTTTCTTAGGTCTATTCGCCTTTGCTATTGGTACGACAAGTGGTGTCCTTATGGGTAAACTTATGTACAAACTAACAAATGGTAAAGTGAATCCCTTAATTGGTTCTGCAGGTGTTTCTGCTGTACCGATGGCTGCACGTGTTGCACAGTCTGAAGGGATTAAAGCAAACCCTAATAACTACTTATTAATGCACGCAATGGGACCAAACGTAGCTGGAGTTATCGGATCAGCTGTTGCAGCTGGTATCTTACTAAGCTTCTTTGGATAATCAATGTAACAAATGTGTTTATAACGAAGGTATACTTTTAACAAAGTGCACCTTCGTTTTTTTAGTATTTTGTATTTATGTATGTTGAATTGAAGCTATTACCATAGCTTATTGAATTTCAACTCAAATAAGTATACAATTCAAGTGCATTGTTTAATGACACATTTTGTCCTTTGAAAAGAGTAATATATAATTTAGGAGGTATACAATGGATTCTACAGCTGAAGCCGTTAAGGCAAATTTAGATATCAATTCCAATCAAACGTTAAAAGTTTCTGTCTATCATGCATTTAAGCGTACCATTATCTTAGGTGAAATTCCCGCAGGTGAGCGTATTAATGAATCCGTTTTCTCAGAAGAAATGAACATTAGTCGAACTCCTATTCGCTATGCGCTCGAACAACTCTTAAAAGAAGAACTGGTTGAGCATGTTCCGGGTATCGGGATGATTGTTAGAGGGATTAGTATTAAAGATGCATATGAAATTTATGATATTCGTAAAGCACTCGACACACTTGCCTTTACGAAAGCTATGCACCTGATGACCGAGGAGGATTTCGATGAACTTGAGCGCCATTTACAAAGCGGGGATAGCATTCAGACAAAAGAATCTGATGACCGAATTGATAACCTAATTAATAATTTCTCTGGGTTTAATGCTTATGTTTATGAAAAGTCACAGATGCGTCGTCTACTGAAAATTATTGATGAGCTGCAAGCCTATCTCGTTTACTTTAGAGAATTATCCATTCGTTCAGAAGTTCGCAGTAAAATTGCACTAGAAGAGCACTTCTTAATCTTAAGAGGGATGCGAAAGAAAGATGTTGAAACAATGACCATGCTTATTCATGAGCATCTCGATCATTCATTGAAGTTTATTATTGAAGATATGGAGAATCGTAATATTGGATAATGTACACTCAATCCATCATCGCATTCCCCGTCTCGCAACGAAAGCTTTGATGTATGAGGTTTCTTTATCACCTAAACCAGGTTTAGTGGATCGTTTCAATAATGGTTCGCATCGAGATATGAACTATTACACGTTTATTGATAGCGTAATGTCTTTTGAACCTTTCTTTAAGCAGTATTATGACTTAGGGAGAAGTTTGCATCAAACAGAAGATTTAAGTGAATTATTTAACGGCTCAAGACGTATTGGGATTAATGCGGAAATCGCTATGTTTGAAGCAACGCATGGTATTAATACTCATAAAGGTGCTAACTTTTCATTCGCCCTTTTACTTGTAGCTGTAGGTTATATTATTGAGCGTAAGCAGTTATCGACTTGGTCAGCTTCTCATACAACCGAAGCGTTTCAATTGATTCGTTTAATGACCAAAGATATCTTACTGAAAGATTTTGATGATGTGCATACAAGAGAAAAACTATCTCATGGCGAGAGATTGTATATTGAACATGGCATTACGGGGATTCGTGGCGAAGCAGTTAGTGGCTACCCTATCTTACAAGATGTGTTGATGCCCTATTTACGTAGTTTAGATGATCCAATACTAGAACATAATTTATTAAAAGCATTGCTACTCATCATGGGACACATTGAAGACGGCAATATTATTCACCGGGGTGGGTTCGAAGCTTGGGAAACCATTAAGATGGAAGCACTTACTTTATTTAATGATCCTAATGAGCCGAGCGAATTTCTAGAAGCGCTGCACGAATATGACCAAGTGATGATTGAACGACATCTGAGTCCTGGTGGAGCGGCGGATGCTTTAGCTTTAGGTATCTTCTTGTCTCTATTAGAACAAGCAGATTTTTAATACAGCGCCCTTCTTCCTTAGTGAGCTATATTTTCTAACAAAAATACAGTATAATGAAGATATAATTGGAAACAATTAAATAAAGGATAACAGAGTAAAAAATAAGCGTGAAGTGTTCTTAGATGGGATGTTGCTAAGAAACGAAACTTGGTTCACTGAACTAGGTGCGATTTATTTTTGCATTCGCTGCATATCACTGTGTGGCTCTCTGTGAAAGAGGAGAGTATTTATATGAACAAGAAGGTAGACGTCGAGCAGAACATTAGACCAAGGAAAGTTACAACGTCGCAGTTAACTTTAATGGCGGTTATGATCGCCGCAAGGATTGTCTTAAGTTTCATTCCGTCTTTAAATTTCGGTAACTTAGCTGAAATCGGCCTTGGCTTTGTCGGTACAGCTTTTAGTGGGATTTTATTTGGTCCCTTTTTCGCTTTGCTCGTTTCAACAGTGACAGACTTAATCACTTTTTTCATTAGTGGGAGTGGGTTCTTTTTCCCTGGCTTCACGTTAAGTGCCGCTTTAGGTGGATGGATTTACGGCTGGGTTCTATGGCGTAAGCCAATCAGTTGGAAACGTGTGTTTGTTGCGGTTTTACTCGTGACATTAATTATCAATTTAGGTTTGAATTCCGTGTGGATTCGCATGATGTATGGCCGAGCATGGGCTGCTTTCATGCCAATGAGAATTGTTAAAAATCTTATCTCATTACCAATTAACACGATTATATTAACGTTCCTATTCAAGTCACCAACCATCGAAAAACTCATTAGAAAATATCAATTTTAAAAACATTCAATAAAAACCCTCTGTCTAGCGTGCGAGCCCAGTGATTACTGGCACGTTGGACAGAGATTTTTTGTTTTTTTACATAAAAATCCTTTATAATATAGGGAACAAGTAATCAGGAAAGGTGATAGTATGGTTAAAAAAATTGCAATTATTGGTGGGGGTATTGTCGGTTCAACGGCGGCTTACTATTTAGCGCGGTCTGGTCACACAGTCACAGTCTTTGACCACGGAGTTGGCCAAGCTACGCGCGCTTCTGCAGGTATTATCTGCCCTTGGTTCTCTTTACGTCGGAATAAGCCTTGGTACTTTCTAGTATCTAAAGGGGCTGAGTTTTATCATCAGTTTATGCAAGATTTGAAAGATGATGGTTATAATACAGACGCTATCTATCAAATCGATGGTGCGATCATGATTCGAAATACAGATAAACGCGTTCAAAAAGACCTTGATCAAGCAGAAGCGAAACAAGAAGCTTCACCTTCAATTGGAGAAGTTAAGAAACTTTCAACAGAAGATATCTCGGATTATTTACCTTCAATTGAATCGGATCATCCAGCGACGTGGGTTGAAGGTGGGGGTCGCGTTCATGGTGATGCCCTTATTGATACACTTCACCAAGCAATTCAAGACTTAGGTGGGAAAATCATTCGTGAAAAAGCCCAACTTAAGAAAGAAAGTGGGGATATCTACATTTCTACCCCTTCGGTGGCTAAGCATAATTTTGACCGCTTACTTCTTTCTCCTGGTCCTGGTTTAACAAACATATTAGAACCTCTAGGATACAAGGTTGATATTCGCGCTCAAAAGGGTCAACTCTTTGTGCTTAAAAATACTGACTGGATTGACCAGCATTGGCCAGTGATCATGCCTCCAGGACAAAGTGATATCATCCCATTCAATAATGGTGAAATTATCATTGGTGCAACACACGAAGATGACCAAGGCGACAACTTAGATGTTGATGAAGCTGTGCTACATGAATTACGAGATGAAGCTAGAAAATGGATGCCAAGTGTTGATGACCATGACATCGTTGAATCTAAAGTAGGAACACGGGCGCATACGTCAGATTTCTCAGTGCTTGTTGGTGTAGTACCAGACTTAGACAATGTCTGGGCAGTCAGTGGCTTAGGATCATCTGGTCTAACAAGTGGGCCATTCTTAGGCTATCAGTGGGCAAAACTCGTTGAAACTGATGCTTGGGACATTGATAAAGAGGCTTTTCCGATTGAAAAATACATTCAAGCAAATGACGCTCAATAGTCAGCTCACCCTGCCAAGATAAGTAATTCTTATAATCACATGATTAGAGTTTTAATTGAAAACGTGGTATATTTGAATTAGCAATTTATTTTATTATTATCCTTGAGGAGGATGTTCTTATGTGGAAAGAGTTTAAAGGCTTTATTGCGAACGACAGCATTATCACTATGGCAACCGGTATTATTATGGGTTCTGCATTTACTGCAATTGTTAATTCATTAGTTAACGATATTTTCATGCCGATTATTGTGGCAGTCACAGGTCAAGCAGATGTATCCGGTGTTGCTATTTCAATTGGTAACACTGAATTAGCTGTTGGGTTATTCTTACAAGCTATTATTAACTTTATCTTAGTGGCTTTATTCTTATACTTAACACTTAAAGCGTTAGAGAAAGTACAAAATAAAAAAATCGTTGCTCCAGACGAAGAACCTGCTGGACCAACTGAAACTGAATTATTAGAAGAAATTTTAGGAGAATTACGTAAAAAATAATTCTTTAGACATTAAAACTCAGGCAACCTGTTAAATTAACAAGGTGCCTGAGTTTTTTGCTTTTATTCATTCTTCTGGTTGCGAAAATCCACTACACCAGATAAGGCTGCGAAGATCATAGCTGCAATCGGCCAAATGAACCAACTGCGTCCCCAATCCGCTGTGATAAAACTATAACCAAGGAAGATCGCTGTCACCAAAGGCCAATAGATACCGGCTAGACGTTCAACTACTTCACTTTCCTCATCCTCTGGCTGACGGTGATTAAGTAATGTATTCAAACTGCCCCAATAAATCCCTGTAGAAATCAACATATAGATAGCCATAGAAACCACCGTGAGGAAAATCCCTACAACATAACCAATATGGTCTTCTGCAAAACTAGGAAATAACAGGTTAATGATAATGATTGGAAGTACGCTCACTATGATTAAAGCAACGCCAAAGGATAATTGTCGCGTATGAATCGGACGATAATTGTCTATCTCTTTCTCAACAAATCCACGAACACCGAACTCCAACTCAAAAGCTTCTTCTAAAAACGCAAAGTTTTGCATACGCATACTCGCAAAGATCATCACACCGACACCTAAGGCTACAAGTAAGAACAGCGCACTAATTCCAATCGCTTCACTGACATTCTCTGGAATTATTCGAAGCATCGATGGTGTTGTTAAAGTCACAATCGGAATGACACTACTTATTAGTAGCACAACCCCTATACCAATTCGATGAGCAAAATCTGACTTCTCTTCTAAGTATTCTTTAGCTGTATTCAGTGACACAGACACATAATCTGCTTTTGGCAACTCGTGTTCAGCTGCTACTTCCTCTTCTGTTTCTAAACTTTCATCATCATCATTTAAGAGATAATCGGTTGTGACACCAAAAAGTTTTGAGAGTTTAAGGACTTTGTTTAAATCGGGTGTCGCTTGATTGCCTTCCCACTTTGAGACTGACTGACGACTGACATTCAACTTTTCAGCTAGATCCTCTTGCGTCATATTATATCTCTTTCGCAAGTGGATAATTTTGTCTGCTAATATCATGGATAACACTCCTTATGTTATGTATTCATCTCTCTTTTCCTACCTTTATTATCTCTCAGATAATGGTTGCAGACCATGTAGTGCACTGTATAATTGCGCAACTAGCGGTTGCAAATGGCTACATATTAGCATTTCTTTCCTATTAACAATATATACTTAATTCCTGAATAATTCATACCTCTAATTTCAGAGGCTGTTTTATCAATATTGTTATATTTTCTTTATCGTTTTCCATTTTCTATCCTAATTATTTATTTTTTTCGGTCTACTTAATTATTTTGAGACTTTTCACTTTTTGAACTCAAATTTTAGGCGCACTTCTCCCTGGGCCATTTGAACTTTTTAAAAATCAGGTTCTTTAAATGTACTGCCGAATCCTTTGGATTTTCCTGAATACGGCATAAAACTCTCGCTGATAAACATGAGAAATCGATAGTTTTAAATACATTTGTCTTGCAGTGCTGACTAGTTTTCCAGCCACTTTGAATAGACGGAAACGGATTGTGTCCACTTGGAGTCCTTTCGATTTTGGCTCAAAACACAAGGTGCGTAAGAAGTTAACCAGATTGTACGCCAACAGGCTAATCATCATGCGGGCCTCGTTTTCAATGAATCTAGGACTATCTGTTTTATCAAAGAAGAAGCTGTTCTTGGCTTCTTTAATGTAGTTTTCCATGGTACCGCGTTTATTGTAGGTTTCAAACACTCTTTTAGCTGAGATGTTTTCTGAGAAATTCGTGACAATAAAGGAATGCTTAAAAAGGAGTTCGCCTACTTCTCGAGTTGAACGAATACACACTCGACGCGGTTTGAACCATGAAGCTGCTTGGTAGGAAACCGAATGATAATAGACTTCTTTTTCATCCCAAGGATGATGGTTATCATAGAACACAAACTCTTCCGCTAAACGATATAAATTCCTATTGGCCTTTAGCCGAATGACATACTGATTTTCGTATAAGTCGCATAAATCATAAACATCCGGTGTCGCGAAACCACTGTCTCCACGAACGAGAATATCAGTGGTTGGAATCGTTTGGTTATAATGTTCCAATAACGGTTCAAGAAATTCTTTGACCCCGTTGGAAGTGTATTGATTTCCTGATCGAAGCTTGGCTTTTAAAAAGTCGCCAGTCAAGCCGTCAAATGCCACTAAAGGATGGTAGCCATTCGTTCCATAATGGGCGTTGTAAGCAGTTTGTTCTTGATGACCAAAGGTATCCGAATGGGTAGAATCTAAATCGATAATCATATTTGTATCGTTGCGAACCAGACGGGCTTTGTCAATTAACGCTTGATTGAATACTTGAAGCGTCTTAATTGTCTCACCTTCTACACGATCATAGAGTCGAGAGATTGAGGATTGAGAAGCCAGCGGCTCATCGGTTAAGAGCGTCTGTAATACCGGATCATGCTGTAGAATATTTGCAGCAGAGTCGGTGTTATAACCGGCTACAATTTGCAGCACTAACTGTTTTAAAAGCTTATGATTCGTATGCGTCCAATATTTTCAACTGTCGTTAAATCGAACAATCTTTTTAGAGAGCTGAGTAAATTGGAAAGCATCCATTAATTCATCGATTAAAATCAAACCAGAATCACTTGATAAACGACCACCATCATGAGAAACGATTAAGTTACTGTTGAATTTCACTGCATTTTCTTGTAAAGTAACCATTGAGAGAACCCCTTTCTATGGTTGTTTGTAGTGAATTAACCATATCAGAAAGTGGTTCTTTTTTCATCACCTAATGGGTGATGAAGTAAGTTGCTTTAAATACTATTAAATTAATGTTTAAAAACAATATTAGTAAAACTATGAATTATTCAGGCTAAATATTAGTTCATCTGTTATTATTTATGCTTTTAATTTTTTCTTGCATAACTTTTAGCCTAGCCAAGCCAGCTTCAATCATCTTAGATTTTTCTTCTAAGTAGTTTACTTTATTATCTAATAGTTGGATGATTTCTTGATAATCATCATGTGTCATTGAGTAGATTTCATCAATTGATTGATATTTTTCATCAATATCAACAAGCAACTTTATTTCAGAAAGCGTAAAGTCTAAACCTTTTAATTGTTTAATTTGTTCTATTCTTTCTAAATCATGATCTGCATATTCTCTGGAATAACTTTCCCTATTAGGTTTCACAAGTCCTAATTTTTCATAAAACCTAATTGTATCTTTTGATAAACCAGATAACTTAGTAATATCTTTTGTTTTCATTTTGATTACCTTTCTCTTGACATAGACCTTACTCCATCTTTTAAGATAAGTATAACAAATAGTAAAGGAGAATTTCATGATTTTATTTAGAATATTTATTTTTTTGTATGGTTTACTTACTGTAATTGCTGTTGGGGAAGAAGTTAAGGTTGAACAATTCAATTGGTCGCATCCAATCTATATTTTGTTAAGTCTTTGCTTAATGATATTTGCGGTAAAAACTGATCCAGAATGGCTATTGTATTTTGGATTGATTGCTCTTATCATTTTTGCAGTATTCATGGGAGTGACAACAAACTCTTTTCACTGGATACATCTGATTGTCCGATTAATCACTTCAATTACGCTTATATTCGTATGGAATTGGTTGAAATAAGATAACTAATGATTGTTGAATAAATCAATTGTTAGATGTTATCTTACCTAAATTATGAAAAGTTTCTAAAAATTCAGGTAAAACACTAATTTAACAGTGTTTTACCTGATTTCTTGTTATTTTCAGTTTCTTACTATTGCTTGTGTTATATGTAACTATTATAAAATAAATGCTTATTACAGGGAAAGTATTAACCACTTAAAGTATCTTTTTCAATAATTCAAAAGAACGTTTGAGTTCCATTTTTTTGTAATATAATCCAAATAAAAGGAGACATGGATTGAAACATTACACTATAAAACAAGTGAATGCACTTGAATATCAAATTTTACAAAAGTTTCTTTATGAGGCATTATTTCAACCGGATCCCAAGAATCTCTTTCCATTTTCGATTGTCGAGACAGCAGAACTCAATAAATATATTGATAAATTTGGCCAATTGATAGGCGATTATGCCATTGCAAGTTATGATGGAGAAAATCCAATTGGCTTAGTTTGGGTACGACTTGTTGAAGGCTATGGGCATGTGGATAGTAAAACTCCAGAATTGAATATCTCTATCCTATCCCCATATCGTGGTAAGGGGATAGGGCGTACATTATTACAGAGTATGTTCCAATTACTAAAAGACAAAGACTACAAACAAGTATCGTTATCTGTGCAAAAGGCTAACCGAGCTTTGACGTTGTATCTAGCGCTAGGCTTCGAAATTTATACCGAGGATGAAGAAACGTTTACAATGATTTATTCATTGATTAATAATGATTAACTAGACTACCTCGAGTCCAGTTTGCTTTTTGTTTATAAGAAGTTTAATATGGGTAGATGATTAAGAAAAGAGGTTATTGTATGCATGATTTTGTCGCCTTAGACGTTGAAACGGCCAATCAGAATCGTTATACGATTTGTTCCATCGGGATGGTACGTTTCAAATATGGGGAAATACTGGACAGTTATTACCTACTGATTAATCCAGATGAAAGTTTCTCATTGGCGAATATTCATGTTCATGGCATTCAAGAGCATGAGGTCATTTCTTCGCCGAGATTTTATGATATAACTAAACAAATTGAAGATTTTATTGGAGGGCGACCGGTTGTTGCTCATAATGCAACGTTTGATATGGGCGCTTTGAAAGATAATTTTAATCGCTATGGTTTAGAAATACCTGCCTTTAAATATGCTTGTTCATATCAACTTGCAAGGGCAGTGCGTAAGAACTTTTATAATTATAAATTAAGTACGATTGCGAATTACTATGGCATACCTTTAACGCATCACGATGCTTTATCAGATGCTAAAGCGGCAGGGCTTATTGTATCTAAGTTTATACATGAAAATCGGTTTTCAAACTTAGATCAATTAGTTAGACCTGAATAATTCATACTTCTAAAATTTAAGTTATTTTCACAGTTCTTTTTCAATTTTGCTGTGTTTTGTAATTTTTTCGGATGTTTTAAAATTTCCCGAAATTTTTCCGTGCTGAAAAACATGAATTAATTTTAACCAACCAGATTTTGGGCGCACTTCACCCTTGACACCCTTATTTGTTTTTTTAAATAATAGCTTTTTAAATATATTGCCGAATCCTTTGGATTTGCCTGAACACAGCATAAAACTCTCGCTGATAAACATGCGAACTTGATAATTTTAAATACATTCGCCTGGCAGTAGTGACCAGTTTTCCCGCCACTTTAAACAATCGAAGGCGAATCGTGTTTACTCGTAGTCCTTTCCATTTTAAATCAAAACAGATGGTGCGTAAGAAGTTAACGATGTTGTAAGCCAGTAGGCTAATCATCATACGTGCTTCATTTTCAAGGAATTCAGGATTATCCGTCTTATCAAAAAAGAAACTGTTTTTTGCTTCTTTAATATAATTTTCCATCGTACCACGCTTGTTGTAAGTTTCAAACACTCGTTTGGCAGAGACGTTTTTTGAGAAGTTCGTGACAATAAAGGCATGGCGAAAAAGTAATTCGCCGACTTCTCGTGTTGATCGGACACAGACCCGGCGAGGTTTTGTCCATGAAGCGGCTTGATAAGGCACATTCTGATAGTAAACTTCTTTTTCATCCCATGGATGATTATTATCATAGTACACAAATTCTTCAGCTAAACGAGTCAAGTTTCGATTGCTTTTTAACCGAATGACATACTGATTTTCGTACAACTCACATAAATCATAAATAGCTGGGGTTGCGAATCCACTATCCCCACAAACGAGGATATCTGTCGTAGGCACCGCTTGGTTATAATGTTCCAATAAAGGTTCAAGAAACTCTTGACTCCATTGGAAGTATATTGATTTCCTGACCGAAGTTTTGCTTTCAAAAAGTCTCCGGTCAGCCCGTCAAAGGCCACCAAAGGGTGGTAACCATTCGTTCCATAATGGGCGTTGTAGGCAGTTTGTTCTTGATTGCCGAAAGTATCCGAATGTGTTGAATCTAAATCGATAATCATATTGATGTCATTGCGGACTAACCGTGCCTTATCAATTAATTTTTGATTGAAGACCTGTAAACTACGAATTGTTTTTTTCGTTATGCGATCAAAGAATCGGGAGATAGACGATTGAGAAGCAAACGGCTCATCAGATGCCAGTGTTTGTAAGACTGGATCAGCTTGTAAAATATTTGCCGCTGAATCTGTGTCATAACCGGCTATAATCTGTAAAACGAGCTGCTTTAAAATCTTATCAATCGTATGGGTCCAGTACTTACGCCCCTCATCAAACGTCACTATATTTTCAGAATATTTAGTGAATTGGAATGCATCCATCAATTCGTCGACGAGCACCAATCCAGAATCACTGGATAAACGACCACCTGTATGAGAGACATGTAAATTATTATTGAATTTTGCTACTGTTTCTTGTAAAGTATCCATTGAGAGAGCCCCTTTCTGTTGTTGTTGTAATGAACTAACCATATCAGAAAGGGGTTCTTTTTACATCACCTAATGGGTGCTGAAGCAAACAAATATAAAAGTGATAAAGTCAACGTTAACATAGCTTTTTAGAAAAACTATGAATTATTCAGGTTAAATTAGTCTGTTTGATAATTTTAACGAAAATTACAAGCTAAATCGTGGTCATTGATAATCCCAATAGCTTGAAGGTATGAGTAAATTGTGACACTGCCAATAAATTTAAACCCGCGTTTCTTCATATCTTTTGTCACTGCATCACTTAAGGGGCTTTGAGTAGGCCGTTCCTCATCTAATTGACTCACGACTTGCTCACCTGAAACAAAGCCCCAGATGTAAGCATCAAATGTGCCAAACTCTTCTTGAACTTTCATAAAAGCTCGTGCATTCGCAATCGCCGCTTTTATCTTCCCTTTGTGGCGAATAATTCCTGCGTCGTTCGCTAAGCGTTCAATATCTTCTTCACCGTATTCAGCAACTTTTTCATAGTCAAAGTGATCAAAGGCGTTTATAAAGTTCTCTTTTTTGGATAAGACGAGTTGCCAGGACAAGCCGACATGAAAGCTTTCCAATATTAACCATTGAAATAACAATTGATCGTCATGTTCCGGCACTCCCCAGATATGGTCATGGTATTCCACATAATAATCTGGTTTGTCCGCAATCCATTCACAGCGTTTGATTTCAGTCATTTTGTCCACTCTCCTTAATTTAAAATATCGAACAAGCCAATCGCAATTAATATGATGATAAAGGCGTAGTTCAGCTCGCTAGTAAGTAAAATATAAGCTATATATTCACGAATAATTGAGAATGGCCATAAATACGATGGTGTACCTGCGCCTTGATAGTAGGCTTTAAAGTGACTTTGGCGCGCAATATAGGTCGACCGCATCAAGTGAAAGCGGCTCGTAATGACCACCACTTTCCCGGACAGGCGATGTTCTTTAATTAGCTCATTGGCGAATTTAAAGTTTTCATCCGTATTTTTCGCTCGTGGTTCTAATAAGATATCTTCGGCTGGGATTCCTTTTTGAATTAAATAATTCTCCATCCCCTCAGCTTCTGAATACGTTGACTGATGCTGAGGACCGCCGGTAACAATAATTGTGATTTTTGAATGAGTTCGGCTCTTCTGTCTATAATACATTTGAATTGCCTCGTCTAACCGTCGTCTCAAGACATTCGTCACATTATCTATGTCATCTAACTGACTTCCTAAGACTAGTAAAATCGTTGCTTGCTTCCCTCTCGACCACAAACTAATCGCAAAATTTAGCGTAATATAGCACAGAAACGTCCCTACAAAGTAAATCGATAAGTAAATATAAATGCCAATAATTTCTTGGATTTGTATATCATTCAAGCGTAACATTGCCCAAATCGTTGCCCCGACAAAGACAAGCAAGGTAAAAGCTAGGATAAGATTAAAAATCGTCCTGGAAATCTTCGGTGAAGGTTGCCGGACGGTCTGATTAATTGCTAAGATCGCAATCAGTAATAAGACAAAGGGCACTGCCGCAATGAAAAAGCCACTAATAATATATAAAAAATATCGAAACATAAAGACAGGTGTCCAATTACTTTGTAAAACCAAGCCCATTAAGAAGCTATTTAAACCGTACAAAGCGAAGGCAGACGGTTGGAGCCAAGAATAATTCGTCAAAAAAGAGAGGAGAAATAGCACCAAAAACACAATGGCAATTCCATACAATAGCACTCTTTTCCCCCCTCTGAATATTTTTAAGTTAAGTTATGATAATCATTATAAACAATTTGCTTTTTAACTTCACGAATTTTTGCAACTTCTTTAATGGCGTCTTTCGCTTGAATCCCTTTGGTGGTCATCATTAATTCCACGTGTTCTTTATAAGGTAAATTCGATACCGCTTCGTCTATGGCTGTTTTCACAGAGCCACCTTCGATTAAGAGGACGCATTCCCCTTTAAGTTCACGGTCTTTAAGATGTTCACTCACTTCCGCTGCACTCGCGCGAATGTATTCTTCATAACGTTTTGTTAGTTCACGCGCGATGACAACCTGCGTGTCTTCTCCTAAATGCGTCACAACTTGCGATACAGCTTGTTTAATCCGGTAAGGTGATTCATAAAAAATCGCCGTCTCATCTCTTTGCCCGACAATTTCTAAAGCCGCTTTTTGATCTGCCTTCCCTCGTGGGAAAAAGCCGTAATAAGTAAACTGTTCACTTGGTAAACCTGAAGCAACTAGGGCAGTTAAAGCCGCATTCGCTCCTGGTAACGCCACAACTGTCAAATCCTCTTCCAGACAAGCTTGAACTAGAGGTTGCCCAGGATCATTAATTAAAGGCATTCCGGCATCACTGACTAAGGCAATTGTCTTACCTTCATGTAATTCATTAACCCAAGCTGTGACTTCATGACTGCGTGAATGTTCATGAAAACTACGTAAATTCGCTTGAATATCAAAATGATTTAATAACTTAATCGTATTTCTTGTATCTTCAGCTAGGACAATATCAGCCTCTTTTAAGATATTGACGGCCCTAAACGTCATATCTTCCAAATTACCAATCGGTGTTGGCACTAAATATAATATTCCTGCGTCTTGTTGTTGGAAACTATGTTGTTGCACACTGATCCTACTCCTCTATTGGCTCTTCGTCTTTATTATCGGTAAATTTATTTACAAAGACAAGTTGTTGGCTTCTAACATCTGCTTGTCCATGCTCTTTTAAGTATTTTTCCTTTTGGGGGCGGGTTAATCGTTTAAATTTTGCTTCAGCACTCATTGCTAACGACTTGCTCTCCCAACGTTCCGCATAGATCATGCGAACCGGAAGTCGTTTGCGAACACGGGTATATTTCGCTCCCTTACCCGCATTATGGGTAGCCAAGCGGTTAGCTAAGTCAACGGTATAACCTCCGTATAGCGTGCCGTCTTGACAGAATAAGACGTAGAAATAATATGCCTGTTTACTCGCCATTATACATCGCCATCAATATCGGTGTATATTCATTGTTATCTTCATGAACAACAATTACCGGTTCAATCTTCACACCGCGACGTCCTCCACGATATATCGCTTCAATTAAGACACCATTCGCATTCATGTCTTTCTTCGGATGAATAAACTGAATACGGTGAATACTGAAATGGTGATTTAGCAATGTTTCGATTAAATCATCCAAACGGCTCGGACGGTGAACGATAAATAACTTACCTTTTTCTCGCATAATTTGACTTGCCTTTTTGACCCATTGTTCCATCGTCAGCATCAATTCATGACGCGCTAAAGCATGACTTGTCAAACGGTGGGTCGCATTACTACTTTCTGCTAGAAAGTACGGTGGATTACAACTAATAATGTCATATAATTGCCCTTGTGTATGTTTAAGATCATTAATATCTCCTTGAACAAAGGTAATTTGGTCCTCTTTACCATTCCACTTCGCACTGCGTCTTGCCATATCTACTAAAGGTTCCTGCAGTTCAATACCGTTTAATGGTGCCTCTGTTCGATGGGACAGAAGTAGTGGGATGACCCCATTGCCACTACAAAAATCCAAGTATTTAAATTTATTTCCTTTAGGTAATTTAATGAAGTTTGCTAGCAATAAAGCATCCACTGATAAAGTAAAATACTCTGTACTTTGAATAATACCTAACTTTCCACCTAAAAATGAATCAACTCGTTCAGTTGAATGAACGAGTTGAGATTTATTTTGAACATCCATGAACAAGCCTCCTCAAAAATGTATGTTATGAACGATTTCCTAAGCGTTCTAGAATTTCCTGACAGAACAGACATTGCTCATTAGAAGAACGACGTGATCCAAAAAACTCATGACACACATGAATCCCTTCGTTATAAAAGCCTAGAAGACTCTCACGCCCACTACTTGTCTGACTATCCTCTTCCCCTTCAGTCACGTCTTCTTGAGCGTCTGTTTGAAATTTAATTAACAGACTTTTCAAATCATTGTTACTCATACGTAGTTTATTGTTTTCCTCAACTAAGTTGTCAATGACTTCTCTCAGCTGTGCCACTGTATCACTTAACTGAAGCAAATGTGTCTCTGCTTCATCAAACATTTCTAAGTAATTATTTTTGTCTCTCATTGTTTGGCACACCCTCTCTTCTTCGTATATATTATTGACTTGCTAAGATAGCAAGGCGTTCCGTAGCTAACTGAGGCGCAACATTTGCCTGTAATCGTTGTTTCGTCTCAAGAATCAAATCATTTAATTCTAAAATATGTGCTAGCGACGGTTGTTTCGTTTTAATCACTTCGTTAATAAAATAAGCTTGGGTTAAATTCTCTATTTCAGTATTTGACAATATTCTCAACATACTATGATTTAAGATTAATAAATAATCCATACCGTCTAAAGCCTGTTGAACACTCAAGGAGTTTTTTAGTTGGGTTTGAACTAAGATCACTGCATGAAGATTCCGATGAGCCAGTGTTGAATAAAAATAATTCAACGATTTAAACCAATTCGTTACGTCTGCTTCTTCATAATCGCTCACAAGTCTTTGGGCAGTTTCCGAAGACATCTTTGCGAAAATACGGGCATGCGCCTCGGATACCCCAGTTTCAATATAGTAAGCTACTCGATCACTTACATTCGCTCTTGGAAAGTGAACACTTTGAACACGGGATTGAATCGTTGGCAGCAGATTACTTTTGTCTTGAGTATAAAGAACTAAGTAAACTCCTTCAACAGGTTCTTCTAAAAAGGTCAGTAAGGCATTCGCACTCGAAGGGTTCATTGTTTCAGCACTTTCAATGATTGCTAACTTGAAGTTACTTTCAATCGGACTGGTTGATAACCATTCTTTCAGTTCACGAATTTGATTCACTCGAATGGATTGCCCGTCCGGTTGAATTGAAACGACGTCAGCTAATTGATGATTTTGTGCCTTTTGACAATGTTCACATACGCCACAAGGTTGACCTACCTCATCCTTATTCAAACAACCTAATGCTTTAATCAGTTCGGTTGAGACATGCTCTTTACTTTCATAATCATCACCCGTAAATACATAGCCATGCACGAGTCGGTTTTGGTGAATTAATTCATAAAAATAATGACTTAATTGCCCCATATAGACACCTCTAGACTAGAATCGGTAGAAACTATCAATTGGTAATACGAATACAATCGCTCCACCTACTTCAACTTTCATCGGAAATGACGTTGCGACGTCTAAGTTCATATCTAAGTTCGCTGGGTAAGCAACGACTTGATCTCTTTGCTCTGAACAATCGCGAATAATATCTAAGACTTTATCAACGTTATCGTCTTCCACTCCAACTAAAAAGGTCGTATTTCCGTGTTTTAAAAATCCACCTGTACTACTTAATTTAGTAGCGGAAATATTGGCCTCACGAAACGCATTTCCTAATACAGCTTCATCCTGGTCTTGTACAATTGCAATGACTAATTTCATGATGATCCTCCTCTCAATCTATAAGTTCCTTGTCTTTTAATATTGCGATACACTCTTGTGCAACCTCTTCAACACTTTGGTTGCCGCTCACTAATATAATTCGTTCATTCTCTTTTTCAAAATTCAAGAAAGCTTCTCGCACCATTTGGTGGAAATCAATACTCTCTTGATCTAAGCGGTCAAATTGACGTTGGCCTTGGGCTTTATAAATACGCTCCAAACCAACTTCTGCTGAGACATCAATGAGCAATGTTAAATCAGGCATATGGTCTTCAATCCCAAATTTGTTAATCGCCCAAATATCTTCAACTGGAATGCCTCGCGCAATGCCTTGATATGCAATAGAGCTATCTACAAATCGGTCTGTAATAACGATTTGGCCTTTTTCTAAGGCTGGTAAAATCGTCTCTATTAAATGTTGACGACGACTCGCAGCGAATAGTAAAGCCTCTGTTCTTGCATCCATAGCGGTATTATCCACATCTAGAATCACTTCTCGGATACGTTCCGCAATGGGGCTCCCACCAGGTTCTCTCGTTGTTAATACATCGTACCCAGATGCCTCTAACATTTCTTTTAGTGTTCTTACTACACTTGTCTTACCTGAGCCATCAGGTCCTTCAAGTGAGATAAATTTTCCTTTAGTCATCTCTACACTCCAACTCATTTATAACTCACGCCTACCTTCAATGGCTCTAAATAAAGTCATTTCATCTGCGTATTCAATATCACTACCTACAGATAAGCCGTGGGCCAGACGTGTTACTTTAATCCCGGCAGGTTTGATTAAGCGTGATAAGTACATCGCCGTCGCTTCACCTTCAGCGGTAGCATTGGTCGCTATAATCACTTCTTTAATTGTCTCATCCTCAAGTCGTTTAATTAAACTTGGGATATTTAAATCCTCTGGCCCTGTTCCTTCCATCGGTGACAAAACGCCACCTAACACATGGTACAGGCCACGGAATTCTTGCATTCGTTCCATTGACATGACATCTCTAGTATCTTCTACAACAAGCACTTGGCTACGGTCACGACTTTCATCCGTACATACAATACATGGATCAGAGTCTGTAATATTTCCACAAATACTGCAATGCGTTAAGTCACGCTTTGCGTTAATTAAGTTTTGTGCAAATTCCAAAACATCTGCTTCGTTCATATCAAGCACATAGAAAGCATGTCTTGCGGCTGACTTTGCTCCAATCCCTGGTAATTTCGTAAAGGAATTAATCAACTTCGCAATCGGCGCTGGATATTGCATACAGTCTCCTACTTTCTACTAAAACGGTAAGTTTAATCCTTGAGTGAATTTCCCTAAACGTTGTTCAGTTGCTTTATCAACTTGTGCTAAAGCATCGTTCACAGTCACAATGACTAAGTCTTGTAACATATCGATATCTTCTGGATCCACTAAATCTTCTTTGATTTCTAATTCAACGATACGTTTTGCTCCAGTTACTTTAACTGTTACTAATTTATTGTTATCAGATGCTTCAAAAATTGACGTTTCAATCGCTTTTTGTTCTTTCTCCATATCTTTTTGCATCTTTTGCATTTTTTGCATCATACCTTGCATGTTTCCCATTTTCATAAATATATCTCCTTTTTGTGCTTTCTGGGCGAGCAATATTTTACTTAAATATTCGCTCACTCGGCCTCTCACTTTTAATTTTGTTCATTATATATACTAATATAATGTTTATCTCACTTATGTTAGTGCGGTAGAGCCAATGATTTCATCCGCTCGTCAAACGATTCATCTTATCTTTCTTTTTATGCATCATTCTGTCATTTTTGCACAAACAAAATAAGCTTAAATGCTTAGCTCTATTATAACATAATCTGATATTTTTCGGACTACCAACGGCATTTTTCATATAATAATCTATAAAGGCTTCCCTTATTCCTAGATTAACAATATTATTGCTATAATTTTCAAAATACTATACTAAAAAAACCATTTAGCTTATTTCTTGTCAGATATTGACAAGGCCTAAACTAAACGGGTTTTATTTAAGTATTTTATTTAAAACGGTTAAAGACCGGCTTTATTGGCCAATATAGTAACGGGACTAGAATAGCTGTGACAACGCCAGTAAATAAAGAAGCTGGCAGTGCTGAAATCGCGCTAGCCACTGCGCCACCAAGGATTGAACCTAACATCAATTGTTGGATGATATATTTGAAAAATATCACCACAATCTTAGTCACTGCTCCGACAATACCTAGTGTGATAATGTTTCGCATTCGGTTATCGTAATGAAACACGTAACGAAAGATGCATTCTACCACTAATAGAACGATAAAGTTCTCAATTAAGGTGAAAAGTACGACTGGTAAATAACCGGACGTAATATCAAAAATCGCTAAGCCAAGTAAAGCGGCGATGGTTCCCTTTTTAAAGCCCATAAACAATATAGCTAATATCACTAAGGCGTTCCCTGGATGGACAAACGTATTGCTAATTGCTGATGGCATTGGGATTCGAATCATATAAATTGCCAAGACAATTAAGGCAGCATACGTAGCCATCTGAGTTAAATCTCTTGTATCAATCTTTTTATTATTCATATTCAATACCTCCTCTCATATCTTTAACGATCATAATAAATATTTACATTCTCTTCACCGAACAATTCGATGGCTTTGCTCACAATCTCAGGGGGTCCTTCCTCTTCTTCGGGTTCATTATTATCTAATTCCCTAGTGCGATGACTGGGTGATCCTTCTTGCGAGAAGATGTCATCAATACTTCTCGTCGAATTCGGCAAAGACGCTTCAAGTGAATCCATCGAATGATTTGATTCTTGGAGCTCTTTTGCTGGAGCTTCCTGACTCTCTTCTCTAACAGGCGTTTCTTGTGTCTTTTCAGACACTTCTTGAGTAGATGTTGCTTGCTCGTCAACGACTTCCTCTGTATCAGTTTGGTTATCTGGCACTTCACTTTCAGCTATTGTCTCGACTTCGACGGTTTCTTCTACGTCGTCAGTTTCATCTTCTTCAATTGGAATCGGTGCGCCGTTATTTTTCTTACGTAACATCGCATAGTTCTTACGGACATCCGCCCATTCACTTGCTAAGATGAGTATGATTTTCATTGACATGCCAGTTTTTTGCTCGACAGTTTCTTCAATGAACTTCATTAGTTCATGGTCGTGTTGAACGTCTCCAGCATAGGCTGGATTCGGAAAGCTAATTAAGGCACTGCCTTCACCGGCTGCTAAAGGTTCTGTTTCAAAGAATTTTGCTCGTTGTTGAGGTGACAATTCACCTAAGACCGCTGGCCAATGCTCTTTCATCAAACGAATATGTTGATGTGTCGCGGTATTCAATACACGGTATACATGATTTAATCTCAATTTATAGCGCGCTTGTTGGCGAGCGGGTCGTTTACGTGGGACTTTCGGTGCTTCTTCGGCCACTGGCTTCGCATCATTAGTCAGTTCCCCGTTACCTTCTTGATTAATCGGTTGGACACCTTGATTAGTCGGCTGGTTCTCTAAGTAAGCACGAATTAATTTATCCTGACTTTGCACTTGTTGGGACAAGGCCGCAAGTTTTTCTTCCAACTGACGCACTGTATCCATTAAAGCGCCATTAACTGCTTCATTGGGTGCGCTAGCAGTATTAGCTTGTTGCCTACCGCTCACCAATTGTTTTTTATCCGTTTGGGCTAATTGAATCGTCATCACTTCAATATATAAGTTTGGTGAGGTACTAAAACGCATTTTTCCTTGTGTTTCATTCAATGTATCAATGAGTATATAATAGAAATTTGCGGGAACTTCTTCACGTAAAGGTTGAATTTCTTGCTCGCTAAGGAGTGTTTGGTTTTGCTTAATATGTAAAGTTAGTAACATATCACGACTGAATAAGATTACTTCATCAATAAAGCGGGCCGCTTGTTTCCCTTTTTGTAGTTGGTCATTGACGATTTCTAAGGCCTCTTCAATATTTTGACGGTAAACCGTTTGAATATAGTTTAATAAAGCCATTTGGTTTAAGCTTCCTGACACCTCAAGTGCGGTTTCAACAGTCACTTCTTCCGTATTAAAAGAAATCGCTTGGTCAAGTAAACTTACGGTGTCACGCATTCCACCATTAGCTGAACGCGCAATGATTGCTAAAGCTTCTTCGTCATAGTCGATGTTGTCATGGTTAAGAATCTCTTCCATTCTTCCAATTAACTCTTGATCTGTATAAAGTTGGAAGTCAAATCGTTGCGTACGCGACAGGATTGTAGCTGGAATCTTATGGGCTTCGGTCGTCGCTAGGATAAATACCACTTGCTCAGGCGGTTCTTCCAATGTCTTCAACAGAGCATTAAAGGCTGCTGTCGTAAGCATATGAACCTCATCAATAATATATACTTTATAACGAGCTTGGCTAGCTGCATAGCGAACGTTCTCACGTAATTCACGGATTTCATCTACCCCATTATTTGACGCGGCATCAATTTCAACCACATCACCTAACTGACCTTCGGTAATTAAGCGACACATGTCACAGTTATTACATGGGTTTCCATCCGTTTGGTTCGGACAGTTAATCGCTTTTGCTAGAATCTTAGCAGCACTGGTCTTACCTGTTCCACGCGGTCCAGTGAATAAATAAGCGTGACTAATATGAATCGATTTGATGGCATTTTTTAGTGTTTCTTTAATAATGGGTTGTCCAACCATCTCGTCAAATGTTTGCGGGCGCCAAACCCGGTAAAGTGCTTGATAACTCATTTATTTTCCCCTTCCACATGTTCATAGTCTACTCATTATAAACAAAAATACCCTTCATGACTATGAAATAAAATATATTTCACAGTCATAAGGGAAGTCATCTCTTGCTAATATAATCTTACCATATTACAACGCGGTCTTCTGGTGCAAAATACATTTTGTCGCCTTCTTTAACATCAAATGTTTCATAAAACTCATCCATATTACGCACTTGGATGTTCGCACGTAATTCTGCTGGCGAGTGAACATCAATCGAAAGAAGTAGTTGTTGGTACTCAGGACGGGCTTTCAAGCTCCAAATACGCGCCCAGTTCATAAAGAATTCTGCTAAGTTCGCATCATCTTCTTGTTTTGTTGCTTCTAGCGCTGCAGTTAAGCCACCGCCATCGGCGATATTTTCTGAGACAGTCAATTTACCGTTTACTTTTCCACCCGCAAATTCAATGCCATCCCATTGCTTAATCATCGCTTGCGCTCTTTGATCAAAGGCTTCCAGATCTGCTTCTGTCCACCAATTATTCATATTTCCTTGTGCGTCAAATTTTGCTCCATTATTATCAAACGCATGCGACACCTCATGAGCAATCACTGCCCCAATTCCTCCGTAATTTTCACTACGAGATTGATTCACATTATAGAACGGCGCTTGTAAAATCGCAGCAGGAAAACAAATTAAATTGTGGTTCGGATGGAAGTAAGCATTCACAGTTGCAGCACTCATGCCCCATTCAGTACGGTCTACTTCCGTATTCCAACGTGCAAAATCACGTTCATTAAACTGACGAGTAAAGGTCGCAGTATTTGCATAAAAACTCGCATCTTCATCAACTTTTAACTGAGTGAAAATCGCTGGATATGTATCAGGGTATCCAACAAAAATATCCAACGCATCCAATTTCTTAATCGCTAGGTCAATCGTTTCCGGTGTCAGCCACGTATTTGCTTTCAAACGATTTTGATAGACTTGGATCATCGCTTCAACCATCTCGCGCACGTCTTGACGAGCTTTCTCTCCAAAGTATTTCTTGCCGTAATAACCTCCAACTACTTGACTAAACGTATTAATTGCAAAATAATAAGCATGCTTTTCGGCACTTTGTGTCTTAGGACTTCCCGACAAAGCCAATTGATATAGACTTCCCGCTTGACGAATCTCTTCAGATAACATTGTAGTTTGGCTGTTGGCTAAATTCACAATCATCCACGCTCTGAGTAATTCAATCTGTTCATTATTAACAATGCCATGGAAAGCTTCAAAAAAATCTGGCTCAGAAACAATGGCTTTATCAATATCTTGACCGATAAGTTCTTTGAATAAAGCTAAGAAGTCAAAGTCTTGTGAGTAGTTTTTGATCTCCTCTGCTGTACGTGGGTTGTATGTAATCGTATAATCCGCTAATTCTTCCGAACTTTTCATATGTGGAATAAATAAAGCATCGAACTCAACTGCTTGTTCAACTAAGTTTGCAGCTTCAACTGACTCAAATCCCATTAATTCAAGAACCTTTTGACTCATATCTTTATACACCACTAACAAGCGCTCTCCCGCTTCATTACCTTCTTGGTAATATGTTGTATCTGGTAAAATCGTACCCGGCACAGATAAACCTAAGATGTATGTGGATGTATCTTTCATATCCGGCCCAATGCCTAATGAGAAAGGTAAAGGTAAGCTGTAACGTGCCCACTCTGGTGCAAGTGTCTGCAAGTCTTGAATAGATTCTAAAGCTTTTAACTTTTCTAGTAACGGTTGAACAGGTGTCTCCCCAAGCGCATTGCGTTTGTCGAAATCCATCGCTTGTTTGTAATACTTAAGCATTTCAACTTGTTCACCGTTTGTTAATTCAATTTCTCCAGCAACCATCTTTTCCAGATCAGTCATTAATAATTCCTCTACGCCATCACGCAGATTCATAAAGCCTCCGGTTGACGATTTGTCATCTGGAATTACAGCCGTTTCAAGCCATTCTCCGTTGACCGCTTGATATAAATCATCTTTAATGAGTTCTTTGTCTATTGCCATTCGTTTCACTCCTATTTGAATATTTAGTCTATTATAGCACTTTTATATTAAGCTAGAGTGAAGTGACGCTCACACTTGCTAATATTTTCCCATAAAACATGAGCCAAGACAATCGACAGAATGTCAGCATCTAACCTCATAAAATATCATTAAATTTCTAATTCTTTACGAAGATCAGAAGCCATCTTCTCGTATGCTTCTTCATCGAGGAATGTTTCACCTTGATTCATCGCAAAGCGTGTTCACCACTCAAATTCGCCTTCATATTTAGGTACAACATGGAAGTGAAGATGCGAACCACTGTCGCCGTAAACACCATAGTAAATTTTATCTGGTGGAAAAAGTTTATACATTGCTTTAGCAACTTTAGATATATCAGCAAAGTAGTTATTTCGCTCTTCGTCTGTAATATCGACCATTTCACTCACGTGATCTTTTTACGCAACAATGGTACGACCTGGGTGACTTTGCTCACGGAAAATAATAACCAATGACGTTTCCAGCTCACCTACAAGATAGCCAAACTCATCTAATCATTCACCTTTTTGACAATAACCGCAATTTGGATCCAAACCATGTAACATACCTCCATATTCTTATTCCACACTAGTATATTGAAGATTTAACAAACATCCTACTCTGAAGTAAAATATTTTGAAACTCAGTGCTTTATGCTAAATGTGAGGCATTCTTACCAGCAATGCGCCCGAACGTAAAGATATCCGATAATGCATTCCCACCAAGACGGTTTCCGGCATGAATTCCGCCCGCAACTTCACCGGTAGCATATAGACCCGGAATAATATCGCCGTCTTTAGTCAATACATGTGTATTTGAGTCGATTTTTAATCCACCCATTGTATGATGGACCGCAGGTTTTCTTGGTGTTGCATAGAATGGTGCTTTCTCAACTTTATATTCAAATGCTCCTTTATGAAACTCTGGATCTTCCCCGACATCTACATACGAATTATATTTATGAATTGTATCAACTAATACCGATGGCTCCATACCAATCATCTCAGCTAATTCTTCAAGTGTATCTGCTCGGAATAAAACGCCTTGCTCGACTTCTTTCTCAATCTTCTCATCATTGGTATTCATGGCAGTACCTTTGATGTTCTCATCTGCGATTAAGTAGAATAGTCCACCGTTATCGATTGCTGCTTTAGATAACTCATCTCGACTTCCATATTCGTTAACGAATCGTTTACCTTCTTGGTTCACCATAATAAAGTTTGCAGGAGGCACTTGTAGCCCTGAGAATAGCGCTCCAGTATTTGGATCGGTTGTTGGTAACATTTGAATATAACCCATATCAACTAAATCTGCGCCAACACTCTCACCTAAACGAATACCGTCACCCGTAATAGCAGGTGAATTCGATGTTTTAATATCATCCGCAATCTCAGCCCAATATGTATTATATTTTTGAAGCATCTTCGTGTTTGAACCAAATCCACCTGAAGCAAGAACGACTGAGTCTGCATGAACGATAACTTTGCGCTTGTTGGGTCCATTAGCAATTAAGCCGACAACTTTACCGTCTTCAACGATTAATTCTTCCACTGACGTATCTGTTATAATCTCTCCATCGTGAGCAAGTACGTATTTCTGAAGGGCATCAACATAAGCAAATCCTTCATTCTCTTTCGGTTTGTGACCTCTTCTCCAGTTCGCTCCCACTGGCATTTGGACATTCTCTTTATCGAATTCAACCCCGATATCTTCTAACCAGTGAACTGAGTCTAAGACATTATCCGTTAACGTCTTCACTAAATCATAGTTTCCGTAAGCTTCATTGCCTTCTAGGTCATGTCGTTTACCACCTAGATATGTTTGAATTCGATGCCATAAAGTTGAATCAAATAAAAATTCTTCTTTCCCATCAACTTGGTTGAAATAGTCTTGAATTTGTTCTTTAAGCATATTAAAGTCTTCACGGTATTCCTCGTGGATTTCTGCTTCATCCAGCTCAAGAATGCCTTTTAACGTTGTATCTTCACCGGCTAAAGCTGTCATCCCATTTTGCCAGACAGGGTTGGCCGCATTCATTGGTCCACCCGTTCTAACTGTGTTACCACCAATCGATGGGAATTTTTCAAGCAATGTTACTTTTTTGCTTTCTTGAAGTGTACTTGCGGCTGCACTTAATCCCGCTCCCCCACCACCAATAACAACCACGTCAGTTGTGATTTCAAGTGGTTCTTCTTGAGGTTGTTGCGTTACTCGACGACGTTTTCTCATAACTTCTGCATCTGCTCCAGCTAATTCAACCGCAGTAGCTACTCCATCAATAACCCCTTTACTTGTCACTGTTGCGCCAGAAATAACGTCAACGTTTAACGTTTGACCGTCTAGAATTTCTTCTGGAATACGTGTGAATACAACATCCGCAATTCCTGCTGACTCGCCTTCAGTATCAATTTCAATCGCTTCAATACGGTTCTTTGATAAGCGAACCACCATTGGTAAATCACCATTATGCCCAGGTGTTGTTACTGAGTATTCCCCTGGTATAAATTCGATTTCTTCAGGAATATTCAATAAGTTCGCCACATCAGTAAAGCGGACGAATTTTTTGAAGCAACTTTCTAAGAATTTAATGGTTCCTTCATCTTTTAATTGCTCGTTTTCATCAAAGACTTCATGCACACGTCCTAGTAGAAATTCACTTCCCGGCATTACTGTCGCATTCACACCTGGTGCGTCAAGGACTTGGCGTAAATGAAGTTGCGAACGTGACGATCCTTGAACATCATAAGATGCACCGACAATCATCACAGGTTTACCATCGAACGGGTGCACTTTGAAAGATAGCCATTCTAAAGTACTTTTTAACGCAGATGGAATCGAGTGATTATGTTCAGGTGTCGCAATAATGACCCCATCAGCTTCCATAATTTTTTGGTTTAACTCTTGAATCACTTCACTGTCTGTTTGATCATCTGATTGGTTAAACATTGGCACTTTATCAATTTCTAGTACTTCAATGTCAACATCAGTAAAATGTCCCTTCATATAATGAAGTAACATTCTGTTATAAGAAAACTCAGCGTTTGTTCCAACAATTCCAACAAATTTCATAATTAATTACCTCCTATATCTTAATTATTTCCAAGTAAATGACATTTGACTCTTTCTGATTTTAGACGATGATTCTAATAACTTATTTGTTATTTCAACAAACTCGACGAATTCTTCAAAAACTTCTTCTAATTCTTCAACTTTTGTTTGGTCTTTTAAATTACCTTCCTCATCAAAAGCTTGGCTAGAACGACCTAATAGGAATTCAGAACTCGGCATAATACGCGCTTTAAGTTCAGGCGCATCTAGAATCTGACGTAAATGTGCTTGCGCTCGTGACGACCCAAGTGAGCCTAGGGAAGCTCCTGTAATTAACACTGGTTTGTTTAATAAAGGCTGAGTTGTATATGAAAGCCACTCTAGTAAGCTTTTCAATGCAGCTGTAATCGTGTGATCATATTCTGGGGTACTAATAATAACGCCGTCTGCGGCGAGTATTTTATCTGATATTTCTTGAATGCCTTTTGGAGCAATTCTTTCTTTAGGTTCATTAAAAGCAGGGAAATCTTTAATTTCACAGAGTTCAATATCCGCTTGTGAATTAAAATGCTTTTGAATATATTGTAATAATTGGCGGTTTGTCGACTGATCTGAGTTTGTACCTACAATTCCTATCAATTTCATCTTTAAAATCCCTTTCTATTCATTGTGCATGTGGCAAAATGAGCATGATATTGTAAAAAATTTAGCTCATGAACTTCAATACTTTATACCTATATAATAAATATTAATGACCTATTTGTGAAATATTTATTTAGTTATGGTATCATAAGTAAAAAGCAATAAGAAAGAAGTGTAACATATGACTTTGAATAATTATCAAGATATCTTGCAATACATTGATGTGCTACTCAAACATAATTCATTCACTAAAGCAGCCAAAGATCTGTACATTTCTCAACCTTATCTCACTCAAATTATTAAGAAAATCGAAGATGACTTAGGCACCGAAATCATTAATAGAAAAAGCCCTCAGCTACAATTAACTGAAGCAGGAAAAGTGTATTATCAATATTTGGAAAATTCAGATGCCGAATTAAATCAATTGAAAAACACGTTAATTCAATACAATGAAGATTCTCCCATTTCTCTCAGTATTGGTGTCTTGTCTAGTCTCGCAACCTTTATCTTACCGATTACTTTACCAAAATTTGTTCAAGCACATCCCGAAGTCACGTTAACGATTCTAGAAGATTTACCAAGTAACAGTGAAGCGAAAGCAATGAATCAAGAGATTGATTTCTATATTGGTCAAAATCCAGAGACAGTCTCCCCTTCGTTGATAACACATCTTTGTGGAACCCATCGGTATTATGCTGTGATTCCACCTAGTTCGGATTTATATATCAGTGGCTCTGTTGAATTGAGCTCGAATACAATTGCGATTGATAAATTATTAAGCCAAGACTTGGTGCTAACATCAAGTGGATCTGCAATTCGCCGTCAAATTGACCGCCTTTTAAAACGCTATAGTATCACGCCTAACATTGTCTTAGAGTCCACAAATATTTATACTGTTTCAAAATTTGCAGAGCACGGTTCGGGCGTTGCTTTTATCCCAGAAAGTGCTTTGCCTACTTTACAGGAAGATTTAGAATATAATTTATATCCCATCTCCCTCGACTTAATGTCGGTTGATTTTTTTATCGCTTACTCTTCACGACTATACTTAACTGATTTACATCATGATTTCTTAAATAGATTCATTACGAACGTGCAGACGCATTTGATTGTATAAAAAAATCGTTAGATTCATCGATGAATCTAACGATTTTTTATAAGTTATTTTCTTTATATCTTTTTACAATAATCGGTGTCATGAGACTTGTAACGACCACGACTGTTAGTAGTTTTGCGGTCGCATTTAGGACATATTCCATAAGCACGGGTTTCATTGCCCCTATAACAGTGGGCGTTCTGACCGAGGCTCCAGCTGCTGACATCTTTGAAAGCGAGGCAACTCCATTATTTTTCAATACTTTTGTGTCAAGTGAGAGTTGGTATAGGTTAACTAAATAGTAATCCCACTAAACCGGACTGCGTAGCTTCAATTAAATTTTAACCTTGTCCAATATTCCATCCTAATAAAAGTAGTAAAGCTGCAACTCCTGTCCCGAAAATTTTACGGAACCCTTGTACGATATGTCCAAGTATTATTCCTAAAATCACTGGAATCAGCGTTGAAACGAGTAACATCCATTCACATCCATCAGCATACGATAAACTATAGATAAATACCGGCACTAATGGTATTCGGCAAACAAAGAGGTAATACCAAAGACTGTCTTGTCTTTCTCTTTTCCAAAATCATTAACTAAGGCTAAATAAACCGCAGGATTAATACTTCCAATCGCAACAATGAAGTGCGCAAGTAATAGCACACCATGATTTTTGATTACTTTCTTTAAAGCACCAAGCTTCATACCTGTCCCTGAAAAGAAGCTTATTGATCGACTTCAACATCTTATCATCCCCTATTTGATATTATTTAATTATGTTCAATATATACTATTGTTAAAGGATAATCTTGATATAGTCTAGTTTGAAAGGTCAAATGTGTTTTAGTAATAAAAAATAGAACGCTTGGATTTACAAGCGTTCTTTCATTTAAATAATTGCACAAAAAAAAGGCACATAGCTTCACCACTTATAGCTGCTACCTTCCGGTCCTGACTCATTCATGGTTCCACTATTGCCAACACTTATAATAGCATAAAAGACACTCGAATGCAAAATCTTTTTAGCATTAATTATCGATTTCTAATATTTCTTCCTGCACTAATTTACGAAGGACTGGAATAACCTCTTCTTCAAACCACGGATTAATCTTTAACCAGCGCTGATTCAAAGGCGATGGATGTACTAGTGGGAAGAACTCTGGCAAGTAATCTTCATAATGGCGAACAGTCTCTGTTAAATTTCGTTGACGTGTTTTTTTAAGATAATGCTTTTGTGAGTAATTTCCAATCAACAGAATTGTCTTCAGATTTGGTAACTCATCGATGATACGTGGATGCCATTTCGGTGCAAACTCTTTTCTAGGCGGAACATCCCCAGTCTTAGCCTTACCTGGATAATAAAAGTCCATAGGTAGCTGAGCAATTTTATTTGATTCATAGAACTGTTCACGAGTCAGTCCCATCCATTCCCGCAAACGGTCCCCACTGGGATCATTCCAGAATAATTGCGTTTCTTCCGCTTTACGTCCTGGTGCTTGGCCAATAATCGCCATTGTTGCTTCTTTCGGCGCTTTGAATAAAGGTGGTACCCCGCGTTCAGTATAGGCTCGATTCAATTCATCTTCCATGATTTCTTGATAGATCTTATCCATCATACTGTTTGTCATCCTTCCATTTAATTAACAAGTTGTCCACAATTTACTTTATGTTAAAAATACAGCCCCAAATCCTATCATTATAGGGTAATTTCTATTAAAATATGTGATTAATGCTTCAATTTATCAACAATTAGGTAGTTATCAACAGCTCAGTCTGTGCATAAGTCTGTTGATAAGTCATTTTTCTGTGCATAGTCGAGAGTTTTGAACAGATGTTCCCGTTTTTATGGGGGTTATGCACATCAATCTGTGGATAACTTTATTTTTTTCTTATTTTCACGTAATTCTCTAAAGAAATTGGTTAAAAGTTGTCCACATTCCTCAGCTAAAACTCCTTTAATCACTTGAGGTTGGTGATTAAACCGCTCGTCTTCCAATAGATTCATGAGTGTTCCACCACAACCAGCTTTTAGATCCACTGCTCCGTATACTACATTCTCTACCCGTGAATTGATAAGGGCTCCCGCGCACATTGGACAAGGTTCTAATGTGATATACATTGTTGTCCCTTCCAGTCGCCAGGCATCAAGCGCTTTATTCGCGGCCTGAATGGCCTTAATTTCTGCATGACCTGTAGCATCTAACTCCAACTCACGGACATTATGCCCTCTGGCAATAATTTCACCGTCTTTAACGATAATCGCGCCAATCGGGACTTCTGCCTTCTCTTTAGCCACTAGCGCTTCTTTTATCGCTTCTTCCATCCACTTTTCATGCTCTAATCGCACCGCTTCTTCCATTTCAATTGCCTCTAACATATTTCACCTCGTAATATTTATATCTTTTCATTCGTTATGCACAGCTTCAATTATTTTTCACACAAAAAACCGAGCAAACCACTTCACTCTTCAGTGTACATGATTCACTCGGATTTATTAACTCTTTTAGAGATTATTCAAAATACTCTTGAACACGGTCAGTCACGTCAGAAGACATGTCTTTTGCACGATCCATAATTGAAGAGAATGCATCAGATGCTTGGTCTTTAACGTTTCCAGCACCACTTGCTAACTTAACGATTGTATTTACTTCAGAATCACTTAAGTTATCAACAGCATTTACTAAACTATCTGAACCATTTAATTTATGTTTTACAAATAATTTAGCGCGCTCACGGTTCACAACACCTTCAACTCTATGACGCACGTCATCGTTGTAGTACATCATCGCTGCAATTCCGGCAACTGTTGCAGCTGAACCAAGTAATACTAAGCCAAGTGACACATTATTTCTTTTTTTACTCATTTAAAATTCCTCCTTTTATGCTATATAAATTTATAACATCTTCATATTCAATGATAAGTATATTATAGCATAAAACGCTATCACAACCTATTAAAGCGACTTGCTATAACGCAATGTTTTATATTATATTGCGGTAAGATACTATTAGAACACGTTATTGTAGTAAATTTAATTTTAAAATTTATAGTTGAAAATTTATTTAATATCGCTTACCCTTATCTAGCAAGATTTGCGCGAACAAAAGGCGAACAAAAAAATTTGATTCTTAGTTTACTCTGGATAAATACGATATATTGGGTTAGAATACAGTAGCAGCACAATATATAGTGCTAACGGAACATTTTCACAAAGGGGTAATATAAATATGACTCAAACAACACATCAACATGTGACATGGAACAAAGAACAATTAAATAAAGCTATCGAAGCATTTCCACAAATCTTCCCTATGACAAGCGATATGAATATTACGCACAGCGGGGTTTCAAGAATGGTTATGTTAGATCGTTACTCATTTAAAGATGCGGCTAAATCAACGTTAGCGGTTGGAGACCTCGTTATCTTAACGGTTAAAGCAGATCCTAAATACCCAGCGAGAGGGATTGGGATTGTGCAAGCCATTGATACGGCTAACAACGAAGTCCTTATTTGGATTGAAGAAGAATACCGTGGTTCATTAGAAGATGAAACTGAACAAAAGACCGGACTTGTCACTCGCAAAATCGAAACGATTGATAAACCGTTAGAAATTTATTATGAACAGATTGCAAAGCGTACTGCCAAAGGTCTTTCGGATGTTGAAACAGATACAGTTAAACGTGAAGAATTAAATGGTCAATACTATACACAATTGAAAGAAATGAATTTTGTTCCCGCGGGTCGTGTGCTTTACGGGGCAGGAACAAATACTGATGTAACTTACTTTAACTGTTATGTGATGCCTTTCATTCCAGATTCACGTGAAGGTATCTCAGATCACCGTAAAGAAGTGATGGAGATTATGAGCCGTGGTGGTGGTGTCGGAACGAACGGTTCAACACTACGCCCTAGAAACACTCTAGCTCGCGGGGTTAACGGTAAGTCATCTGGTTCAGTTTCTTGGTTAGATGACATCGCTCAACTAACACATCTTGTGGAACAAGGTGGTAGCCGTCGTGGTGCACAGATGATTATGTTAGCTGATTGGCATCCAGATATTATTGAATTTATTATCTCAAAAATGCAAAACCCACGCGTTCTACAATATTTAATCGAACAAACTGATGACGAACAGATTAAAACATTAGCAAAAGAAAAACTGAAGTTCACACCATTAAACCAAGCTGAAGTAACGATGTACGAAAATATCGTTCGTTACAAAACAATGCCAGGTTTAGGTGGCTTTTCAGAACAAAATATCAAAGACGCTCAAGCTAAACTACGTGATGGCGGAACTTATAGCGTGAATAACCCAGAATTCTTAACAGGAGCGAATATTTCCGTTACTTTAACTGATGACTTTATGGAAGCCATTGAACAAGACGGCGACTGGACATTAAAATTCCCAGATGTTGAGAACTATACACCTGCTGAAATGGCTGCTTATAATGCAGAATGGCCTGATTCAGGTGATGTACGTGAATGGGCTGACCAAGGATACGGCATTAGAGATTACCGTACGATTAAAGCGAAAGAACTTTGGAAATTAATCAATATTTGTGCAACATATTCAGCTGAACCCGGTATCTTCTTTATCGATAACGCGAATAATGATACAAATGCGAAAGCATACGGTCAAAAAGTTGTCGCGACAAACCCATGTGGTGAACAACCCTTAGCACCATACTCTGTATGTAACTTAGCTGCCGTTAACTTAGCGAATATAGTAAATAAAGACACACATACTATGGATTATGACCGATTAATTGAAACAGTGAAGACTGGTGTACGTATGCAAGATAACGTGATTGACGCGACGCCGTATTTCCTAGAAGAAAATAAAAAACAAGCCCTGGGCGAACGTCGTATCGGTCTAGGTGTTATGGGCTTAGCTGACTTACTCATCTATACTGAACACGTTTATGGATCAGAAGAAGGAAACAAAATTGTTGATGAGGTATTCAAAACAATCGCAGTATCTGCTTACGAAGAATCGATTGCTTTAGCAAAAGAAAAAGGTAGTTTCCCATTCTTAATCGGCGAAAATGATGAAGAAACTCAAGTTCTTCGTCAAAAATTCGTTCAAACAGGCTACATGCAAAAAATGCCGGATCATATCCGTGAAGGTGTCTTAGAACACGGTATTCGTAATTCACACTTATTAACTGTTGCTCCAACTGGAAGTACAGGAACAATGGTTGGTGTAGCAACTGGATTAGAACCTTACTTTGCTTTCAAATACTTCCGTAGTGGACGACTTGGTAAATTTATCGAAGTGAATGCTGAAATTGTTCAAGAATATCTTGATGCACACCCAGAAGCAGACGCTGAAAATTTACCAGAGTTCTTCGTTGAAGCTATGTCACTTGCGCCAGAAGCACACGTTGATGTTCAAACAACGATCCAAAGATGGGTTGATAGTTCAATTTCTAAGACTGTAAACGCACCTAAAGGATACCAAGTCAGCCAAGTTCAAAGTATTTACGAACGCTTATACAAAGGTGGCGCTAAAGGTGGAACGGTCTATGTGGACGGGTCTCGTGACTCACAAGTATTAACACTTGCGGCTGAAGAGAATGAAGCAGAAAATATCGAATTATTCCCAATGGAAGAGGCGCGTATCGTTGATGACAGTAACGAATTAAGACAATTAGTTGACCTAGCTGAGTCAGAGCACGTTAAAACACAAGGGCATACAGATGACGTTGTCTTTGGTTCAGATATCGGAGATACTTGCCCAATTTGTCGTAGTGGAATCGTTCAAGATATTGGTGGATGTAATACATGTACTAACTGTAACGCTCAATTACGCTGCGGTTTATAATAAGGAGTATACTTATGCAAATTTACACACGGACAGGTGATCACGGTACCACTCGCATCATCGGTGGAAAGTCTGTTCATAAAGATAGCCAACAAGTCGAGGCTTACGGAACGGTGGATGAATTAAACAGTATTATCGGGATGATTGTTGCTTTAGAAGAAACGCCTAGTGATATGAAAGAAGAGCTCATGCGCATTCAACACTATTTATTCGACTGCGGCAATGACTTAGCAACACCCGAAAAACATGATAAGTATCCATATCGTACGAATGCAGACCTGGTAACTTGGTTAGAAAGCCGCATCGACGAGTATGCACCGATACCTCCAACAGTTGAATCATTTATTTTACCAGGTGGAACACAACTCGCTGCTCAACTTCACTTTGCACGCACCGTTACAAGACGCGCCGAGCGTCGGATTGTTAGCTTGCAACAAGAACAGACGATTAATCAGCACGTATTAAAGTTTATTAACCGTCTATCTGATTACTTCTTTGCCCTAGCACGTGTGGCTAATAGCCAAGCTGGTGTCGAAGACGTCTTGTATGAACGAAGCGGACGTGTCTTCCATACTGAATTGACAAAAAAAGATATACCAAAATAATTTCAAAAGAGCCATCAGAAAAATTTCTGATGGCTCTTTTATGTGTTACAGTTGCAAAGTTTCCTATTCGTTATCCTTTTGAAGTTATAAATCGTTTTTGAATAATTGGCACCAGTGTCGGCTCCAGCACTAAAAAGAAGGCCACATTCCCAGCCGCATGCATTAAATCAAATGTAATCCCTTGGGCATAATAAACCCAGAAATTAACGACACCAAACATTTGTGATGAAAATAGTGAAATAACAAACCCGTAAATTAATCCAGTCGCTCCAGCGAACAGCGCAAAGATTACTCTTCGCGCACTCTGATGGTCCTTTAATCGATTGTATAAAGCCTTTAGAGCACTTGTAAGTAATACAATGATGCCATAGGCCATAATTTGATAAAGTGTCCAAGGACCCATTCCAAGTAGCATATTCGAAATGACCATCGAAGTGATAGCTACTAGGAGTCCATCCAAAGTTCCCATCGTTAAAGTAATAATTATTAAAATCACTGTGACAGGTTGTACATTTGGTATAAATTGAAAGGCAATTCGCCCAATATGACACAGAGCGGTCAGTAAGGCCAGTACTGCTAGACGCTTAACTGTGAAATACTTACTCATCCTTCGAAGGCTTCAAGTTTCCACTCGACTAAGTCACCGTCTGATAACTCTAATTCAGCCGCTCCAACTTCAGCCATCTCTCCGTTTAAGTCAAACAACCAGTATTTCCCTGCCTCTTCATCCTGTTCGTATCCGTTAATTGCAGAGATAAAGCCGTCAGCTTCTTCAAGTTCATAATGCTCTTTCATCACATCTAATAGAATCGCACCTTCTTCAACTTCTAGAACTTGTTCGCCTTCGTCAATTTCTTCTCCATCAACTGTTACTGATACAGTCACTTCAGCTAATACCGCTTGTTCACTTGATTCAACCGGTGTTGAAGTAACTTCTTCTGTCTGTGTCGTTTCACCACAACCAACTAATACTAAAGTTGACGCTAATAATAGTAACCATTTTTTCATTCTAAATGCCTCCCATATGATTTTGTGACAGATGACAGTATTCACTTCAAACTATTTGGAGAGAAAAGCATGGGTTTATTCGAATGGATCGGATATCACTCACTATTTTGCCTCGAAATAGTATGTCGGATAAGTATGCTTGAATAAAGATCTGACTCCATGCTTTTCGCATGATTACAGTGGCGGGACCGTCTCGGAATTTAACCGAACTTCCATATTCAAACTACTTTAAATTTGTATCTATCTCTCTTTATAATAATTATTAATGAAGGACAATGCAAGTTAATTGTCAGTAAAAATAATTGGTCAAATGATGAATTGAGTATTATAATCTTTATATTCGCATTTTTTGATTGCAAATTTTTAGACGAAGGAGTTAATTGATTGGACAATTTTATGATCGGATTCAATGCAGTCATGCCAATGATGCTTTACATGGCTTTAGGTCAGTTTTTTACACGCGCAGGTTTCATTAAACAAGACGCTTATGCTCAGTTTAATAAAGCGATTTTTTCTATTTTACTGCCATTGAATTTATTCTCAAATGTTTATAATACGAATATTGCGACGGATTTTAATGGGTTAACTTTATCTTTTAACATTATTTTTGCTATTGTTGCATTTATTATTTTGGCTTTTATTGTACCTATTTTCGAAAAATCAAATGCAAAACGAGGGGTCATTCTTCAAGGTTCGATTCGTTCAAACGCGATTTTATTCGGTTTACCAATGGGAATAGCTTTACTCGGTCAAGAAAATTTAGGGATGGTAACGATTGTTCTAGCAACCATTGTGCCTTTAAATAATATCTTCTCTGTAATTGCTTTTTCAATTTATACTGATGAGAAATTCTCATTGAAACGAACAATTAAACAAGTATTGACTAACCCAATGGTTATCTTTACTTGCGCAGGGGTAATTGTTGCAGTATTAGGATTCAAGTTCCCTAATGTGATTGAAACGACGATGGGAAATTTAACACGTATGACGCCGCCGCTTGCACTCATTGTTATGGGTGGAACGTTTAACTTTGGTAAACTAAAGGATGCTGACTGGTCTCTTTACGGAACTGTTCTTGCACGATTAGTAATTATTCCTACGATTGCTTTATTTATTGCAGGTGGTTTATTAGACTTTCGTGGAGCTGACTTAATATCAGTCTTAATCGCGACGGCTGGACCAACGGCTGTATCTAGTTATGCTCAAGCAGTTGTCGCCGGCGGTGATGGCGATTTAGCAAACCAAATTGTTGTCTTCACAACGGTCGCTTCAATGTTCTCGCTTGTTGTGTTTATTATGATTTTAAAGAATTTAGCTTATTTCTAATACGATGGGCTATCAAGGAAACACCAGACTTTTCTGAAGTTTGGTGTTTTTTATGCTTTTTGGATCTTAAGACAAATGGACTTGCGGTTCGTCTTTAGTTGAGCTAACTCAAGACAAATGGACTTGCGGTTCGTCTTTAGTTGAGCTAACTCAAGACAAATGGACTCGCCGTTTGGCTTTAGTTGAGCTAACTCAAGACAAATGGATTCGCCGTTCGTCTTTAGTTGAGCTAACTCAAGACAAATGGATTCCCCGTTTGCCTTTAGTTGAGCTAACTCAAGACAAATGGACTTGCTGTTTGGCTCTTGTCACAGAAAAAAATCGTGTCAGCGAGATTCCTCTCACCGACACGATTCATCTGTATTATTTAGAACGGTTATTGATATTGATTGCTCCTTGGCGGCCACCAATGGTGATGTTATCACCTAGTTTGATATCTCCACTTAGCATCATTTCACTTAACTCGTCTTCTATTTGTTTTTGAATTGCGCGACGGATTGGTCTTGCTCCATATTCTGGATCGAAGCCAGCGTCAGCAATAATTTCTAGAGCTGTCTCTGTTACACGGGCTTCAATCTCAAGATCATGTAGACGGTTGATGATATCTTGCGCTTGTAATTTAACAATCTCTTTAATTTGATCTTTAGATAATGGGTGGAAGACAATAATTTCGTCAATACGGTTAATGAATTCTGGACGGAATCCACGTTTTACTTCTTCCATAACGCGTGCTTCCATTGCCTTGAAGTCATCTGTATAGTCCACAGCACCGAATCCGACTGATTTGTCATCACGAAGAGCTGTTGCTCCCATGTTCGAAGTCATGATGATAATTGTGTTACGGAAGTCGACACGACGCCCTTTACCATCTGTCATATGACCATCATCAAATACTTGTAATAACATGTTAAATACATCTGGATGGGCTTTTTCAACCTCATCTAAGAGAATCACACTGTAAGGTTTTTGACGAACTTGCTCAGTCAATTGACCTGCTTCATCATAACCAACGTATCCTGGAGGTGAACCTACTAAACGAGACACACTGTGTTTTTCCATGTATTCAGACATATCCACACGGATCATATTGTCCTCGCTACCAAAGATAGATGAAGCTAAAGATTTCGCTAATTCTGTCTTACCTACCCCAGTTGGGCCTAAGAACATAAATGACCCAATTGGTCGTTTAGGACTCTTCAAGCCACTGTATGCGCGGCGGATCGCTTTAGATACTGATACAACAGCATCATCTTGACCGATAACACGTTCATGCAACTCTTCTTCTAAGTGAACAAGACGTTTTGATTCGGCAGCATCTAATTGTTTTACTGGGATACCTGTTGAAATAGTAATTACTTCTGCGATATCTTCAGGACTCACTTTAAGAATTGCTTCACCTTCACCCTTATCTTTGCTTTCTGCTTTCGCAGCTGCTTCGATTTGAGTTTCAACTTTTTGTTCTTCTTCACGGATTTTGGCTGCAGTGTCAAAATCACGGGCTAAGATAGCTTTTTCTTTTTTATCGGATAATTCGCCTAATTTTTTCTCAAGGTCGCTTAAGTTTGTACTGTGCGTCGTTGCATCAATACGTACTTTAGCTGAGGCCTCATCAATTAAATCAACGGCTTTATCTGGTAAGCGACGTTCAGTTAAGTAACGTGTACTTAATTTAACCGCTGCTTCGACCGCTTCATCAGTAATTTCTACATTGTGGTGTTTTTCGTAACGTTCTTTAAGTCCATGAATAATTTGAACAGACTCTTGTTGAGTTGGCTCATCGATTTGAACTTTAGAGAAACGACGTTCTAAGGCTGCATCTTTTTCAATGTGTTTTTGATATTCATCTAAAGTAGTTGCACCAATGATTTGAATTTCTCCACGAGCTAATGCTGGTTTCAGGATGTTTGCTGCGTCAACAGCACCTTCGGCTGATCCTGCCCCAATTAATGTATGTAACTCATCAATGAAGAGAATTGTATTACCATCTTCAGTAATTTCTTCAATGATTTTCTTCATACGTTCTTCGAATTCACCACGGTATTTCGTTCCCGCAACAAGTGAACCCATATCTAACATCATTAAACGTTTGTTAGCAATGTTTTCAGCCACTCCACCAGATACAATACGTTCTGCTAGACCTTCGGCGATTGCCGTTTTACCAACACCAGGCTCCCCAACTAATACGGGGTTATTTTTTGAACGGCGACTAACAATTTGTATGATACGACGGATTTCATTCGCACGTCCAACCACTGGATCTAACTTCCCGTCACGCGCTAATTGTGTTAAGTCACGTGCAAGTGAATCTAAAGTTGGTGTTGTCGAACTTGTCGCTCCATTTTGTTGCTGTTGTTGTTTTTGACGTCCACGACGGCTATTTTGAACGCGTCCTGTTGAATCGTTCACACCAACCATTTCGTAGATTGTTTTTCTTAATTCATTTAAGTCGATACCTAAGTTCTTTAATAGAACTGTTGCTAAAATTTCTTCTTTTAACATGCCTAGTAATAAATGCTCTGTTCCAACTTTTGGCACACCTAAACGTTTCGCATCATTCGATGCATTCATAATAATTTTCTTCGCACGTGGTGAGTATGGAATAACAATATCCCCTTGCATACGTGGAGCATTCACTTTACCGTGAATAATTTCTAATTCAGTTAGTAACGTTTGGTAATCTGCACCCATGCCACGTAAAGCTTTTCCGGCAATACCTGACTCTTCACGAGCTAGACCTAATAAGATATGTTCTGTGCCTACAGCCTGATGTCTTAAGTAATACGCTTGCTCAGCAGCAAAAATCATTACTTGGCGAGCACTTTCAGTAAATAATTCTTCAAACATACTTTCACCTCTTTATTTATATGTAATTCGTAATTGTTCTAAAAACTTCGACAGAATCAAAGCTCTTGCTTCTTGTTCATGTAACGAGATTGTTTGTAGTAATGCTTTATCAATCACTGATAGTATTAATGCGCCTTCTCGTTCTGTCATTATACTATGGTTGACTAATGTTTCAATAATATTGATTGCACTGCGGTGATTTATACGCGGTCCTATCATTTGGATCATATCGTCAAGGGCGTCGATTTCATCAACTAACTCAACTTTTAGAATCCGTATATAGCCCCCACCACCTCGTTTACTTTCTACCATATAGCCATGTTCTTGAGTAAAGCGTGTATTAATAACATAGTTAATCTGTGAAGGTACACAATCAAATTGTTCTGCAATATCACTTCGTTTGATTTCAATTCTTTCACTATTTTTCAAAAAGCTTTTTAAATAAGCTTCAATAATATCCGACATATTTCTTTGTGCCACTATGATCCCCCTTCCACTAACATTGACTATCTTTGACTATTATATAATAAAAAGACTTTCTCGACAACTATTCAGTTTAAGGAAAGAGGACTTTAATGAAGTGAGTATGTGTCTTCTGACCTTCTTTGACCATTATAGCATATCTATTAAAAAATCAACATTTTGAATTGAAAAAGAGCCCTAAATCTATCTTAGATAGACATCAGGGCTCCATTTTGTTTAAATATCTTGAATATCTTCTGGTGTCAATATTTTATGACGGAGGGCTTCAAAGGGTTTCAATCTTAAGCCTTCTTCTTCATATTCATTCATTAGAGAACGCTCTTTGGCTTCTTCCCGAATCTGTTTACGGTAGCTTATATCCAAACTAAATAGTTTATAGATTGTTGCAAAGACCGGTACCCCAAGTAAAATCCCTGAAATTCCGAACAAGCCCCCACCGACAGTTACCGCTGCTAAGACCCACATACCTGGAAGGCCGATTGAATCACCGACCACACGCGGATAGATCAAATCTCCTTCGAGTTGTTGAACAACAATAACGAAAATGAGATAGATTAATGCATTAATTGGCGATACGGCAAATTGAATAATCACACCAACAAAGCCGGCTAGAAAGGCACCTACTAAAGGAATAAACGCTAAAGCTCCTTGCAAGGCTCCGAGCATGGCTGCATATGGCATTTGGATGGCCCAAAGTCCAAGCGATACGATGAAGCCTAGAATAAAAGCCTCAATGACCGTTCCTGTAATATAGTTGGAAAAGACATCGTCAGTCACATTCAAGATGTTCTTAACAATTCTTACTTGCTCATCACTCAAATATGAAATCAGGATATCATTGAAATTTTTACCCAGCTTTTCTTTCGACACTAAAATATAAAGGGCAAACATCACTGACAATACAAAGGTTGTCACAGCTGAAGCTGAACTAGATAAAAGTGATACAGAAGACTCCGCTACACCTCGAAGCAGTCGGTTTCCAATCTCAGCAAAACTAGACATCACACTACTCCAATTAAAGTCCACTTGTTCTATTAAATCATTAAACATCGGAATAAGATGCTGTTGCTCTTCAACCCAAGTTTGTAAGGAATCTGTCACTGTTGGTACAGCCTCAACTAAAGTAATAACAGCCGTTACAAGTTGCGGAACAACTAAACCAATGATTCCCGCAACGACTAAAGTAATGACTAAAATTGAAAGTACAATCGCCAGCGGACGGCGAGTGTGTTGCAACCATTTTTTATCCGTATTGGGATACAATCTTTTCTCAAACTGGTTCATGAGTAAGTTCAAAACGTAAGCCATCATTCCCCCTAAGACAACTGGGAAAGCAACTTGCCAAACAACTCCAAAGGCACTTGCTACTTGTGACCAATTGAAAATAATTAAAATAATAACCGCAATAAATAATATCTTTGCTATAAATTGCTTCTCAAGTTTAAAATGATTCAAAAAAACACCTCTCTCTTAGTTATAGAATAGGCTAAGAGAGAGGTGTAGTCAATTAAATTTGTTTATTGTTTCTAGTCTTTATTAGACAGCATTATTATGTGTTTCGCTTGCTGTTTTAGCACCAGCATGTCCAGCAAAAGCTGTAATAAACATCGCTACTAAAAGTCCAACAAAGATATACAATGAGTATTTAGATGTTTGGTTAGAGACATCTTCAGCAACTTGTGCACTTTCAGCAAAAGCTTGTTCAGCTTGTACTTGTAAGTCTTCAACTGCTGTTTGTGCATCATTCAATGCTTGTTCAGCTTCTTGACTTGCTTGTCCATAAGCTTCTTGGATATTCGTTACTGCTTCTTCTGCTTCTTGTTCAGATAAATCAGTATTATTTGAGATTGCTTCAGTTAAAGCATCTTCATCTAATTCTTGACCGATTTCGTCAATACGACCTTGGATATTGCTAGTTACGTTCTCAATCTCTTGTTGTGGATCTTGTCCATTAACAACAATATTATAACCTGCTGTGGATACATCATCCATTGTCGCTTGAACTTGATTATCTAAGTAATCAGGTTGTAATTGTTCAATTTCAGTATCTTCTAATACATCTGTCACAGTTTGTTCTAAATCTTGTGAATCAACATTGATTTCTTGAGCGATTGAATCAAATGCCTCTTGAGATAATGATCCAACAGTATCAGCTGTTCCTGAGATTGCATCTCCTGCAGCTTGTCCCGTATAGCCTAAAACTGTTCCTAAAGAATTAAATGCCATACCAACTGCGGATGTCATTAAAGTAAACATCACAATGACACTGACTGCCCAAGTTAAGAAACCATGGATAAAACCCGCTCGATTAGCTGTAATCCCTGTTACATAACCAGCGACTGCTAGCGATACGATTAATGCGATAATGATCCAAATAACTAAACCAATCCCGACACCATCTAATGGGTTTTGGCTTGTAAAATCAGGTACGCCAAAGCCAACCGCTGCTCCAATTAGGGAGAATAAAATACTAATCGCCACGAACGTTACAACTCCAGCGAAAATCGCACGCCAAGACATGTTATTACCCGCTTTTTCATTAATTCCATCTAATATATATTTCTTCATCTTCTTCACTCCTACTTCATAATTATTACATAAATAATCATATTACATTTAGATGACAAGGTCAATTATAACAGCTTGAATACAGCAACTACCTTCATTCTGTTTATTGAATATTGCAACAATATATATATGCATAAGGCATAATATTGTTTCGATTAAATGATAGTTTAAGCCTGTCAAATCCGTGTTATACTATAGCAAAGAGGTGAGTAAAATGATTGAAACAATGCTCGGTGATATTACTCAAGTCGATCAAGTAGATGCGATTGTTAATGCTGCCAACCATAGCCTTCTGGGCAGAGGTGGTGTCGATGGTGCGATTCATCGCGCGGCCGGCCAAAACTTTTAGAAGAAACTCGAACACTTGGCGGTTGTCAAACAGGCGAAGCAAAAATTTCTCAAGCTTACCATCTCCCCGTCGAACATATTATTCACACCGTTGGCCCTGTCTAGAATGGTGGTTACTCTAACGAAGCGAATTTGTTAGAAAGTTGTTACCGACAATCTTTACTACTAGCCATGGAACATGGTATTCGCAAAGTCGCTTTTCCTTCAATTTCAACGGGTGTTTATCACTTCCCTGTGAATCTAGCTGCAGAGATTGCAATTTCGACAGTTAAAGAAGTGATGAACGAACACCCAGATGCGTTTGATTTAATTATTTGGATGCCATTTGATTCAGACACTAAGAAAGCATACGATGTCGCGCTTAAGAATGCTTAACAAGAAACTCCCGCTTCAAGCTAGATTGAGGCTGGAGTTTATTATTCTTCGATTTTTAACTGATAGCCGGCTAAAAAGCTCGCTTCAAAATTTCCCTTTCCACGTAAGTATATTTTTCCAAACTCATCAATTAACCCATGAAACTCTTTAGCTTCCCATGTTGTAAACTGCTTATCTAAAGAGACTATCTTTCGCATCGCCCTGTAGTTATCCATCCCTGATACACCTAATTCTGTATATAGTTTTTGAGCGTATTTATCCGAGACAAACACCGGTTGTTCAAAGACATAAAGTAAAAGGACATCTGCTGTCTCATCGCCAACTCCATGTAATTTTAATAACTCTTGGCGCAAATTAATTTCATATTTTTCTGTAATTGCTTCTAGATTGTTATCGTGCTCTTGAAACCAATTTAATACCGAATGGACCGCTTTACTTTTATTTTTAAAGAAGCCGGCGGGTCGAACTAAGTCTTCTAATGTTTCTAAAGGTAAATTTAAGATGGCTTGTGGGTTAAATTGCGTGGCGCTTCCGATATTGTTAACCGCACGTTTTGCGTTCGCTGCATTGGTATTTTGTATCATGATGGCGCCAATGATAATCTCAACTTTTGAGTCAGCTGGCCACCACCCTGTTTCACCCATGTCATTGAGTAAAAGCTTAAATAATTCATATTGATCAATTGTCTTCATGTGCGCGCTCGCCTCACTTTCAAAATGATTGTATCAAATAAACACCCAAACACTAAGCAGAATACTTAGGTTTGGGTGTCATTTTATTGATGTATAATTCGATAATAGACTTGTGAAGTAATGAGGTAGAACAGTAAGTAAACGACAACAAAGATGGCTAAAACTGATCCATAACCGATCATAAAGGTTGTTATGTTATTGACGGCTAATAGCCCTAGTAAATTAAACATTATTTTTGATGCAAAGAGCGAATGAATGACTGCGATCATAATTGGCAGTGCAAAAATCCAAAAGATTTGTGATCGAATCGTTTGTTTAATTAAATGATCAGGCAAGCCAACTTTTCGCATAATTTGGAATTTACCTTGGTCTTGGTAACCTTCAGATACTTGTTTAAAGTATAACATTAAGACCGTTCCAATAATTAGAACTGTTCCGACGATAATTCCTAAGAATAATAAGCCCCCATTCATCGTATATAATTCTTGCGAGGTTGTTGTTCTTGTTACGACTCGAACTACACCCAAGTCCCCTTGATCAAAGATTGTATCGGTTGAGATCGCTGCTTCAATACTTTCACGAGCAGAATCATCAACGGCATTGAACACCATCGTCTGTTCTAATAGTGCTTCAGAACGCTCTCCCGTACTGATATAATTCGGGAAGGTTGATAGTAAACTTTCGACCTCTTCTATGGTTGGAAACACGACATAAGCAATTTGTCCGATGTAGTTTAAAGGCATGTAACTAGAACTGATTTGTTGAACCTGATATTCCTTGTCAGCAAATTGTAGTGTATCATCTTGTTCTTGTTGAATATTTGCAGTTGTCGTTGTAAACAACACTTCATCTGGCTCTAGGTGAATATTTTCTCCATTGAGCTGGTTAAAATCCTCTAAAGGAACGCCAATGATGTAGGCAAAATCAGTTGGTAAGAGTTCCTCACCCTCAGTTGTTTCACTAGGAGCTGGCATTGGTTGGAAAGATTTGTTTTGATAAATAGCCGTGACAAAGGCACTTCGAGATAGACTCACATCTTTAATATCACCGTGCGTTTGTAATTCTTCCATGATATTTGTTAAAGCTACTTCCGCATTTTCCGGACTCGCGCCATCGGCGTATTGCATGTACCGCAATTCAATATCATGTGTCGACATTTGCTCCACTTGATCTTCCATACCTATATAAAGAGTTAAAGTCGTTCCGAGAGTTAACACAATCCCTGTACATAAGACCGCAATTCCAGCTAAGCTTGTCGCGTTCGCTTTCATACGATATAACATCCCTGATATCGATAGAAAATGTGTCGGCTGGTAATAATATTTTTTATTCCTTTTCATTCGTTTTAAGAAAATAATACTTAAACTTGTTAAGAGCGCGTAAGTTCCGATAATCACTAGGAAGATCGCTATGAACACTTTTAACAGCGCGTCTAAAACATCTGTCGTTGTCAGTGCTACATAATAACCGGCGACTAAAGTGATTAAACCAATCAAAAGGATGAACCAACGAGATTTCGGTTCAGCTTCTCCCGCATGCGTTTGGCTTAATAATTCAGATGGGTTCAATCTCGCCAAGCGGATACTATTAATTAAGAAGATAATAAATGTGATACCACCAATAATAATGATTGTTCCAATCGCCGCTAAAGGACTAAATGGATAATCCATTAAGTCAGCACCAGTATCTTGAATTAATCTGTTTAAGACGATAAACATCACATTTCCTAAAGCATAACCAACCCCAATGGATGCAAGGCTACCAATCACCCAAGTTAATAGTTGTTCAAAGAGGATGACGCTTCGGATATGCTTGTCTTCTAAACCTAAAACGGTATATAAGGCAAACTCCATTCGCCGTTGTCTTTGAATAAAATTATTGGCATACAGAATGAAAATAACTGCCAGTAAGGACGTAAAGAACACACCCATCAGGATGATTGTTGGCAATGTGGCATGTCGTGACTGCACATACTCATTGGTAATCAATGAAATCATAATAAAATCTAAGGACATTATTAAGACTAACGCAAGAAAATATGGAAAGTAAACGGTCCGGCGTTTGACTATTCCTTGAACAGTCAATTTAGTTAATAATGAAAGTGGCATCTTACACACCTCGATCCGCAAGCATGGTTAAACTTTGTGAAATACGCTCATTAAAGTTTTGATTCGTTTCCTGTCCGCGGTATAACTCGTGATATACGACCCCATCTTTAATAAATAGAACGCGATTGGCGTAAGACGCTGCTTGAATTGAGTGTGTCACCATTAAAATCGTATTTCCTAAGTGATTTAATTCATTGAATAAGCCTAATATTTGCTCAGACGATTTTGAATCAAGTGCTCCTGTAGGCTCATCTGCCAGTAATAAAGGTGGATTAGTAATAATTGCTCTTGCAATGGCAACGCGTTGGCGTTGTCCTCCTGAGATTTCGTAGGGGTATTTTTCTAATAAATCTTGAATTCCTAATATTGGCGCAATCTCAGCGAGGCGGCGCTCCATTTCATTAATATTGGCATTTGATAACACCATCGGTAGTAATATATTGTCTTTATTTGAGAAAGTATCTAATACGTTAAAGTCTTGAAAGACGAAGCCTAGCTGCTCACGTCTAAATTCAGCCACTTTATTTTTCTTAATATTCGCAATATTTGTCCCTTTTAAATGAACGGTTCCTTGAGATGGTTTATCAAAAGTGGCGATAATATTCAGTAAAGTTGATTTCCCTGAACCTGATTCCCCCATAATTGCCACAAACTCACCTTCGTTTACACCAAAATCAATTTGTTGCAAGGCTGTCGTTTGGTTGCCTCGTGTCTTATATACTTTTTTTACATTTTTTACATCTAATAACATGATTTTCCTCCATTATTTTGTCTATTCGCTAATCTCTGTTATAAGTATATGCGACCGCGTGACATCTAGCCTTTAACTAACATTACAAAAAAGGAGCCTAACCTTACACTTTTGAAAGATTAGGACGTTTGATTAAATTGGATCGTAAATTGTGTCTCCTGACCAAATGTCGACTCCACGGAAACTGGTTGAGTCAAGCGTCTGGCAACGAGCTCAACTAAGTACAAGCCTAAGCCACTCGACTTTTGATTCAACTGTCCATTAAAGCCTGAATACCCCTTATCAAAAATCTTTGGCAGATCCTCTGCTTTTATTCCTCTACCACTATCTTTAATTGTTAAGGTGGCGTTTTGGGAATCATAAGAAATCCAGATTTCCTTTTGTTTCGCGTATTTTAGTGCATTATTTAAAATTTGTTCAATCATTAGACTCGTTAAATTCGCTTCAGTGACGACCTCAGCTTCAATTGGTTGGTAATGCAGTCGAATCCCATGTTGAATGAATTGCAGACTGTATTTTCTAATGAGTGGGGTGATAATATCATCCAGTTTTCGTTCTGAGAAAACCATGTCTGTCGCGGGGTTCGAGAGTTTTAAATAATTTAACGCCATATTTGTATAATTTTCAATGGAGACCATTTCCTGTCTTAAATTGCGTATGGTTGCGTCGTCAGGATTTTTAAGTATTAGTTGGCTGGCTGTAATCGGCGTCTTCATCTGGTGCACCCACATAATAAAGTATTCTTCTAATTCGTTTTGTCTCATAACACTGGCGTCTTGCAGGTCAATGAGTTCCTCTTGAAGTTGCTCTACCTTAGTTTCGAGGCGCACCTCTTCTCTAAATGAGAGGATTTGATAGCCTAAAAATACTGACATGATAATTGTTAAATTCCAAAATAATACCCAAAATACATCCATGGGGAGCGAGAAGAGTAGAAATACAAACCAAATGACAAGATGCAGTAATATAAACACTGATAGCAGGCCCCAATTCTGATTAAGAAAGCGTCCCATCATAAGGACTCACCTTCTGCATTTAATCGGTAGCCGTAATTTTTCTTGGTCTCAATGAACGAATCTAATTGGATGGCTCGCAGTTTCTTCCGGATACGGGTCATGTTTACTGCTAAAGTGTTGTCATCGATGAATTGATTATTCTGCCAGCAGTAATCTAGAATTGCTTCCCGGCTTACATACTCGCCCTTGTGCTGGAATAAAGCTGTCAGTATTTGTAATTCTGTAAAGGTTAAGCTTGCCTCGGCGTTCTTGTAGGTGATGCGTGATTTAGCCACATCTAGAATGGCACCTTCGTATTCGAAAGCATCGGACTGGACAGAGAAATCATAGGTGCGACGTAAGAGTGCTTGAATTTTGCTGACGGTAAATTGGGTGTCGATGGGTTTGGGAATGTAATCGTCGGCGCCCATCTGCATTGCCATAATCATATCCATGCGATCTGATACAGACGAGATGAAAATAATTGGCACGTCTGATTCTTTACGTATTTCGCCACACCAATAATAGCCGTTATAATATGGTAGATTCACGTCTAGGAGGATTAAGTGAGGTTGACTTTTTCTAAAAGCTTCTATTATATGTTCAAAATTCTCAACAATATCCACCTCGAATTGCCAGCGTTCTAAAACCTTGCCCAACTCGCGCGCAATTATTAAATCATCCTCAATAATCATAACCTTCAATTGTCTCCACCTCTTTCTATATAAATCGGCATTTGATAAACTTTGCCAGTGTTAACTTGTTCTGAGTTTCTTATACAAATAATACCACAAATCTTAATGTGTACACATTGGACTCAAGAAGGAGGCGGGCAGGTGTAGGCGAGTGGGGACACGAAAAAACACGAAGTTATGGAGGACTTCGTGTTTTTGGGGGTGGTGGTATGTGGATTCACCAGTTCAGAAGTGTGAGCTACCGAAGTTGGTCTGGATTCGCCAGTTCAAGAGTGTAAGCTAGCGAAGTTGGTCTGGATTCGCCAGTTCAAGAGTGTGAGCTAGCGAAGTTGGCTTGGATTCACCAGTTCAAGCAAACAAGCTGGCGAATCCAAGTCCCCCATATTATTCCCCACCAAATGTATGTAACAACTGAATAATATGCTCTACACCTTGATAGTAATCTTCAACCCGAATATTCTCATTTGGTGCATGTGCGCCAGACTCGACCCAACCTGTTCCAGCACCTAAGATAGGTACATTTAGGTATTTTCCGAACCCATACATCGGCCCTGTTCCTGCAGAATTTAATTCTAAGATGACATTCTCTTCTCCGTAAACTTCTTTGGCAGAGTTTATCACTTGTTCTGTGAATGGATCGGATATATCCGTTCTAAATGGCTTCACTCCAGTTAATAACTCCAAGTCAACATCTTTAAAGCCATGATTATCAAAGTGCTTGCGCAACACATCATAAACCGTTTTAGGTTCATAGCCTGGAACAAGTCGCACATCAATTTTCGCCATCGCTTTACGTGGTAGGACCGTCTTCGTCCCTTGACCCGTATAACCTGATAACAAGCCACTAATTGTCATCGTTGGATAAAGAATTAATGCCTCTTGGGCAGAATAATCTAAGCCATCCGTAATTAAAGGCTGCTTTAATCCATAAGTATCTATCGTTGCGGCTTCATTATAAGGAAATGCTGCAACACTCGCCTTCTCAACGTCGGTTGGTTCTGTGCGCATTTCTTTGAATCCATCAACCGTAATATTATTATCCGCATCACGCAAAGTTGCTAAAGCATGGACTAAACGCCAAGCCCCATTATCAATCACCGCAGCTTGTGAAGAGTGAATATCAATATCCGCACTGACAACGGATGCTTCGAAGTAGGCAATCCCTTTAACCCCCGCACTAATTACCATTCGCTCTTCGCTATCTTTACTGCCCGATTCCCAAATACAGGCATCTGCGCTGAACTTATCTGCATAATTCTCTAAATACTTGTCAATATTAGGACTTCCAATCTCTTCCTCACCTTCAACAAAGAACTTTACATTACAAGGTAAGCCGCCTTCAGTATCTTGAATGGCCTTAACCGCGACAATCCGCGACATAAAGTTCGCCTTATTGTCAGACACACCACGAGCAACAATTTTGCCATCAACAACCGTTGGTTCAAAAGGATTTGTCTTCCATTCATCAATTGGATCTTCTGGTTGAACGTCGTAATGGTTGTAGAATAGTAATGTCTTGTCACTATTGCCATTAGCGCCGGCTTTGAAATAGCCGTAAACGACAGGATGCCCCCCTAGATCTCCTAGAATTTCACTCTCACCACCAGCTTCAATAATAGTATCTCTAACAAAATTGGCAGTCTCAGGAATTTCACGACCTTGCGCTGAGACGGTCTCATAGCGCAAGTACGTAAATAAGTCCTCCATATATTTGTCTGCGTAATCTTTTGCGATTGCTTTATAATCTACTGTCATAATTATTACTCACCTTTCTATATGTCTTGACTATTCAGTTATTGTAACTTCCTTCAATTGTACATCAACCATACCATCTACGAACAAGTTATTCATACGCTCACTCTTAACTTGCGGGTTACTGTAGTAGTAGATTGGAATAAATGGCATCTCATCCATTAGAATGCGTTCTGCTTCTATATACATCTCATGTTGCACAGCTTCATCTTCTTCAAACAATACTTTATCGAGAATTTCTTGATACTCGGCATTCTCCCAACCCGTTCTGTTCTGGCCTGTATCTGCTGAATAGTAATGTTCTAGAAAAGCATAAGCTGAGTTAAAGTCAACGGTTGGTCCGATGCGTCCGATTTGGTAATTCAATTGATTCATACTTTCAAAATGAACATTAATCTCAGCTGTTTCAATCGTTGCTTGAACACCTAGTTCACGTTCCCACTCACTTTGTATAAATTGCGCTACTGCCAAATGTGAATCATTATCGTTCGTTTGAATAACAATGGGCATAGCGGCCGTATCATCATAACCCAACTCTTCCATACCTTGAGCTAAGTAGTCACGCGCTATATCATAATCTGCATCTTCAAAGTATCCACGGTCTTCTTCAAAGCCAGCAACAGTTGGTGCAATGCCACCTTTAGCTGGCGTTTGCTCTCCTTTTACGACATTATCAATCAATTCTTGACGGTTAATCGCTAGTGACAAGGCACGACGAATATTGACATTCGACATAATCTCATCCGTTGTATTCATCTTGTACATATAGGTTGCACCGATCTCAGTCACATCCAAGTCACCATTCGCACGATAACTATCAATCGCATCAGCAGGAATGGTATTGAACGGAATACCAATAAAGTCCAATTCACCACTTTCAAAACTCATGTTCGCTGTCATTGAATCTTCAATAATACGTACATAAACCCCATCTAAATCAACATTATCAACATCCCAATAGCCTTCGTTCTTCTTTAGCGTATAGTCCCCGTTATGATTCCACTCAACAAAGTTAAATGGCCCATTCGATACAAACTGCTCACCAGCTTCCGTTGCCCAAGAAGGGTTTTCTTCAACGGTCGCTTGATGTACCGGCATCATCGTTGTTTGACGCGCCGTTAATTCAATAAAGTATGGTGCAGGTTCAGTCAATGTCACTTCAAATGTCTCCTCATCCACGGCATTGACCTTCACATCTTCTTCGGACCCTTCACCCATAAAGTAAGCTTCTGCCCCTTCGATAATGAACATCTTAGACGCATTCGCTGCTGCCGTCTCAGGGTTAATGATTCGTTTCCATGCATATTCAAAGTCGTTCGCCGTTACCGGATCCCCATTAGTCCACTGAATCCCTTCACGAAGATGGAATGTATACGTCTTACCGTCTTCACTCACATCCCATGATTCTGCCATTGCCGGTACGATCTCACCGTCATTCGTTGGACGAGTCAAACCTTCCAAAATGTTCTTAATCATTGGCATGGAATAAGAATCTGTTACAAAAGCTGGATCCATAACTGGATCTGAAGCAACGGATAAGTTCAAAACTTTATCTTCCTGGGCTTCTCCTGTAACATTTGAGGTAAATTGATTGTAAACTTGAAATCCAATTACTGCGACAATCATCATCACAATAATTTTTTTAATATGTTTCATATGTTGTATCCTCCTAAAATTTATAAAAACAAAAAACCTGCTAAGAATGACGAAAATCTTAGCAGGTTCAAAGATACAACACAGCGTCCCATGTTATCTAAACTTAATATTCCCGCATAAGATTTTCGTCCTATGCGGCTACATGCTTAATTAGCACACCACATAGAACCTGAGTAATAATGCTGCGTCTAATAATAAGCTATTTAATTGTAATGAGTTTAGATTATTCATGAGTAGGCTCCTTCGCTTTATTTGTAACTAGTATAAATGATGATTAATTAGAAAACAACCTTTTTATCTCATTTATTTTTAATTAACTAATTTAGGTTGAAACAAAATTGCCTTATGCCCTTGTTAAATCAATACAAAGGAGAATATTTTAATTTTATAAAATTAAAAACACTCTCATCATTAGAATCCAATCTAATAATGAGAGTGCCTTCTATAACTCTTTTAGCATAATATAATCCACTTGCGCATCGTCTCCCATAATGAAAGTATGCTCACTAACTCGTTGGAAGCCCATCTTCTTATAGAAAGCTAAGGCATTATAATTATGCTCCCAGACCCCTAACCAAATACCAGTTCGGTTAAGTTCTTTTGCTCGAGCATGAGCGAATTCCAACAGTTCTCTTCCATAGCCTTTACGCTTATGCTGTGGTAGTACATAAATTCGTTCTACCTCTAATGCTAGCGGATTATCTTTCTCTGATTGCGCATCATCAATATTCAGCTTTAAGTAGCCAACGACCAAGTCTGAATCCTTCAGAAAATAAAAATCTGTACCAACCTGGTTGATTTCAGACGTTAGTTGCTCAATAGAGTAGGCCCGTTCTAAATATTCATTTAAATTCTCTTCGGTATTTTGGTCTTTGAATGTATCAACAAACGTTTCAATACTAATATCGCGTAATTGTTCAACATCACTTGGTTTGCATTTTATCAGTTCTGCCATCTTTATCACCTCGTTACATAATACTCACTCATTAATTATAACAAAAAATCCTCCATCCTTAACATATTTCCTAAGAATGAAGGTTATTATACTATACTTATTCCGCCAACTGTTCGGTTGGCTTCTTCACAAGGAAAATTATTACTCTGTCTCTACAAATTCAATTGTCAGCGCAAATACATCCTTTACGCCTTCCACATCGAACTCTGGGTTCTCATAATCAGAATTGATTTCTTCGTAATTTAAAGAGTACATATGATTAGAGTCTGCTAAAATAAGGATTGTTAATGGCTCTCGATTATTAGCTTCTATCTCAATAGTATCTTTCCAATCGCCTAATAAAGATTCTCTGCTATTCTCTCTCTCAATACGATTAGGCAAACTTGAAGAAAGAAATTCATAAGTATTTAATGTGCCATCCTCTGATCGAATACCTATACGAATAAAATCCTCAAGATTGATCGCCACCTGTAAATTACCGCCATCATGTTTTTCATTTATTAATTCCATCGCCTGCCAATTTCCATCATTTTGTAATTTTTCCCATCGTATAATATATGATGAATTTGAGTTTTCATAATCGATTGAATAGAAATTAGTTTGTCTTAAGCGAAGTAAAGAAAATATCTCTTGCTGTTCATCGGTTAACTTAACAAGTTCGCCCAATCCATCAGCTGAAACTTGAATAGAACTAATAGAAATAATCAATAAAAATATAACAAATGATAATAGATATTTATTTTTCATACTTTTTAGCCCCTTGTACCTCTAAGCCCTTAATTGTCATTCAACTTATGTAATTATTTTGTAAATATAATGTCCATTGCGGGACATGCTTAATTAGCACACCACATAGAACCTGAGTAATAATGCTGCGTCTAATAATAAGCTATTTAATTGTAATGAGTTTAGATTATTCATGAGTAGGCTCCTTTGCTTTTATTTGAGATTAGTATAAATGATTATAAATTAAAAACAACCTTTTTATCTCATTTATTTCTAATTAATTTATTTGAGGCGCACTTCAATATCACGTAAATGTTGATATAACAGCACAAAAAGCCCTGTCTTGATATCAGAGAATACTAAAACACCCTTATCATTAGAATTTATTCTAATAATCAGGGTGCCTTCTATAATTTTTTCAACATAATGGAATCCATCTGCGCGTCGTATCCCATATAGAACGTGTGCTCACCAACCCGTTGGTAGCCCATCTTCTCATAGAAAGCTAACGCATTATAATTATGTTCCCACACCCCTATCCAAATTCCAGTTCAGTTAAGTTCCTTTGCACGAGCGTGAGCGAATTCCAGTAGCTGGTTCCCATAGCCTTTACGCTTATGCTGAGGGAGTACATAAATTCGGTCCAATTACACCTTTAAGTCTTCTTCGGTATTTTGGTCTTTGAATGTATCAATAAACATTTTAATGCTAATAACTTGTAACTGTTCAACATCACTTATCTTGCATTGAATAAGCTCTGTCATCTTTATCGCCTTGGTCTGTTTATTATACTAAAATGATGTATTGAGCTGACTATTCATTACTCAATAATTGTTCTTTCACAAATCTTGCGTATGAAGCGTGCGTTTTAAGTAATTCTGAATGAGTTCCACTTCCAGTTACTTTTTTATTATCAATAAAATAAATATTATCCGCATCCATAATCGTTGAGAGGCGATGCGCAACAACAATCGTCGTTTTTGAACCCATTAATCTTTGTAAACTCTGATTGATTTGATACTCCGCATCCGCATCTAAGTTTGACGTCGCTTCATCTAGCAAGAGGATTGGTGTGTCTCTTAGGACAGCTCGAGCAATATGTATTCTTTGCTTTTGTCCACCTGAAAGTCTTGACCCTGCTTCCCCTACCACCGTTTCTAGCCCATCATGCAGCTTTGCTATCGTTTCTTCTAGATGAGCGAATCGAATTGCGTACTGAATTTGATTTTCACTTGGAGAGTAATCTAAACCAAATACTAAATTTTCTCTTATAGTTCCACTGAGAATTGAAATATCTTGAGATACAATGGAGATGTTGTCGCGCCAATCAGATAGTTTAAAAGAATCAATCTCATTCTCTTTTGAGATAATCTTACCATTTTTAATGGGATAAAATTGCATTAATAGATTTAATATTGTTGACTTCCCTCCACCAGAAGGACCTACAATCGCAGTCTTCTCTCCTTCTTTAAAAGTCATGCTAACACCTTCCAAAATGGGCATTAGGTTTAATTCATCAGAATATATTGATTTCATATTCACAATTAATTCCTCTGAATTCGTGTTTATCTTTGGATAACCAAATGATACATCTATAAAATTAATTTCTCCGTAATTGAATAGTTTGCCTTCATCCAGATTTTCTACCTCAATATCTTGTATTTTCGATAGCTTCTGTATGGCCCCTTCCATCTTCCCTTTTTGGGCAAAAAAACCTGAAAAAGATCCTAAAGGATTAATTAATTGAAATAAATAAATTAAAAATGAAATTAAAGTTCCTACTGATAGAGTTCCCTGGTTAACCCTTAGACCGCCATAACTGAAGATTAAGGCAATTGAACCAAATATAAGAAGTAACCCAATAGGTTGTACAACTGCATATAGTGTAGTGTTTTTTGATGAAATATGCCTTAAGTCTTCAGTATAACCTTGAACTTCCTTGTATGCGAATTCCTCAGCTACACTACTCTTTATTAAAGACATATTTTGTAAATATTCTAAAATCAAGCTACTCAGTCTACTCAAAGAGTTTTGTTGTCGAATTGAGTAACGAGAACTTAATTTCGTTAAAGGAATCAAAGGAATTGCAACGAGTGGTAAAGATATTAGAAGTATGCTAGTTAATTGCCAGTCTAAAAACAGTAAAGCGATGAGTGTACCTACTACCGTCACAATACTTGAGATAAATGTTGGTAATGATTGTGTAATGAATTGTTGAATGTGATTAGTATCATTAATAATTCTATTCGCTAACTCACTAGGACTATTTAAATCAAAAAAAGCCTTTGGGGCGTGAAGTAATCTATTCATAAAACTATTTCGTATGTGCTTAATTTGATAATCTCCATCACGTGCCATCATTGTATGACCCACTGCTACCATAATTGCTTGAAGAATAAATAAAATAATAGTTAAAACAATCGGCGATAGAAAGTTGATTAAGCGAACTTCCTCCACCAATGCACTTACAGATATCGGTATCAACACGCCAACAATACTTGAAAGAAAAATAATTATTAAACTTATAATCAGTATGGGCGTGGCTTTTATAATTCGCTTTTTCATTTAATCTACTCCTTCATTAATTGCTGTAAGATGGGATTGTAATGCTTATATAATTCTTTCTCTTGGGAATTGAGTGAATAATCTGGATTAAATATCAAAAGGGAATGTAATAAATTAATCAAAAAAATTAAGTCTGTGTGTGAAAGAACAAAATAAGCAATGATTAAGGTTTTTAATATATCCTCTAACTCATTTCTAAATAATTGATCAATAATAATTGCTTTTACTACATGATTACATGATTTTAAACAACTTAATTGCTTCAAGGTTAATTCATCAAACCTACTAAGATTATATAAAAAAGAAGAAATGACTTCTCCTCTAAAACCCTCAAGTACTTGTATTGCACTTTTCGGGGATAACATATATTCATTCACTGATAAATATTCTTTAATTCTCTGTTTATTACTTATAATTGTATCTGGAGTCAATTTTCAATAACCTCTTTCAGTAATTTACCTACAAGAGTTGTATGATAAACATAATCAAACTGTTCTTTATGATTGGTAAAGTTTTGCTTACTCATTGTTGTAGGATATATAAATCCGTCTTTTGCTTGATTGTCTTTAATTGTTTGAAATGTCATCTCCATAATTAAGCGATCTACTTTACCAGACAAATTTAAAATATAGACACAAACAGCCACTTCTAAAAGAACATCAATGTCTCCTTTTCTTATTGATATTAATAAACAGTCCGTCAATATTTTTACTAACTCTGAATAATCTTCTTCAAAACAAAAATTTGTACAATTGAAGTAAGTACAGTAAAAAATGGTATGCGTAATTGAATATATATAATTTCTGTTTGCTAACAATACTAAAAGATTCTTATCTTTAATCAGTTTATACAGAAAGCTATTAAAATATGATTGTTGCATATTTTCGCTATTATTTTCTTTATTGTACAACGAGTCAATCGCCAATACTTCTGAAATACGATAATTAGGAAAATTATTATAAGTTAAATATTCAATTTTTTCTTCAATAGATTAATTATTCAAATAAAATTCGTACATATATTTCAATGCTTTTGAATAATGTATCTTATCCTTACTATACAATAAAATTTGATAATATTCAGCTTCAGACTTACTATCTTTATTAAAATGGTGCAAATTGTCTTCAACCCAACAATTTGCACCATTATAAATATTACTAAAATCTAACATAATTAGTTTATTGACCAATCCATATTTAAGAGGTCTTTTTGAGGTTTTTTTAGTTCAAATTCTAACATATAATCAGTCGTTAGTAATTTTACAGAAGCAAAAACTCCATTTGGCTCAATATCAAATTTTGCACCATTGAATTTGTTTTTTAATTTATTCATATAATTTTTTTCCATTGTTTAATTCTCCTCGTATACATATATTTTACTGTGATTTTTTAACACAGCACTTTAAATTCTATCTAATCTGTGTATGTCGCAGATATTACGTTATCTTGTTTATTATTCTTCTTACACTATAGATTTCACAAAATATGCTTTATACTAATTACTATGATTTTCTATACTAAGAATATAATTTTTTAATTAACTTAAGGAATATTTTTGTTGTAAATTAAAGTACAAATAACCTATATTTAATTAGACACTAATTAAGTTAGATACATTTAATATCAAGTCATTTTTTCAATTAAGATAGAATTACCTTTTTCATACTTTTTGGAAACGTATTCTCAGAGTCAATATCAATAATTTCTATAATATCAGAAATTATAATCTGTCTATCATTAGAGTTATAACTTAAATTGCATGCAACAAAAATCAGAATCACTAAAAAAATCGATTAAGATATCTTATTATTATTCACCTCCATTAAGTAACAAGTTGGAAAGCATTCACTTTCTATATTAATATTATCTCTCAAAAATGATTATAAGCAAGCCTCGTTAACTATATTAAACTGTCATTAGTGCACATCACATTATTCTAATCATAATCTTCAAAAAAATTAGACTTTCCTTGTTAAATATATTAAACTATGCATTAATAACTTAAAGGAGGCTATCTATGGATTCAATTGGCCACAGACTTAAAGTAATTAGGCTAAGTAAAAAAATGACACAGCAAGATCTGGTAACCGAAAATATTACTAAAGGATTCATTTCCTTAGTTGAGAATGGAAAGTCTAACTTATCAGTGGACAAATTTAGAGAAATATCTTATCAATTAAATCTTTCCTCTAAAGAAATAGGTTATTTAATCATTAACAATCAAATGCTAGATCAAAAACAATTACTTTCAAAACTATCTACGGCAATACTACATGATGATCTTTATTTACTTAACTTACTTTATAAACAAGAGACGGACTATTTTAGCAAATCAGGTAATATCAGACACAAGCACAACATTGATTTCATTATATTACACATCTATAAAATAAAAAAAATTCAAAACACTGAACCTTTAGACAGAATTTTGAATTATCTGGATAGTGTTGAGGAATGGATGACTTATGAACTAAACCTAATAATTAATTTATTACCCTTTCTTACAGAACAAGTTTATCCTCATTGGTTAACCAAAGTCGAGCATCACATTAGTAATAATATGGAAAGTAATAAACTACGACAGACTTTTTCTAAGATTTACATGAATCAAATATGGATGATATTACGCGAAGGTCAGTCTGAAAATTTACCTACTGTAAAAATTTATATTCACGAAACTGAGAAATTAATACAAGATACACAACTATACTACGATAAGAATAAATTATCTTTTTTGAAAGGTCTTTACACAATTTCTCAAGGTCAATATCAATCTGGCCTTAGAGTATCTGAAAAAGCAATCGAATTAATGTATCATTTTAATGACGAGCACACAGCAAGAGCTCATTCTAAATCTCTGGATGAATTTGTTAATATCATCAAAGAAAAACATCACATTAATACTTTCGATTTAATGTGACGCAAACTAATAGTCTTAATCATACAAAAATACACTTAAGTTTGAATAGTTCAAATTTAAGTGTATTCTTATATTTATTCCGCCAACTGCTTAACTACTTTTTTCAACAAATTTATCCATCGTTCAGGCACTACAGACTTATCAAGCAACACTGCATATTATGTTCTATCATTATTGTAGAAAGATTAAATATCCGAATTAATTATTTTTATCTGTCTCTTTATCTTCAGTTAGTTTATACATCACATCAAACTCATCAGCAACTTCTGAAAAATCTTCGCTAAACTCTAAAGAATTAATTCTCTGATCTCCTACTCTTAATGTCCAACTGCCATTATTCTCTGAATACCGATAAGTTGGATTCGTAATGATGAAAACATGTAAAGCGTATTCTTCATATTTTTCATTTGACTCCTCGTCCACATATTCAATAGTAGGTCTGTCCTCAGATGTATCATTATTTTTAGTCGGATCTGATAACTTAGTTAGTTGATTATTATTAGTTAAATAAGCTCCAAGATCATCTGTAACCAACTTTCGATTTGTTGTTTCAGTTGTATATGAGTCTAGGTCATTTAATAACAATACAACTTCTTCTTCTGAAAATATATACCCTTTAATCGCAGAATCCTCATCGGTCATATATATGCCATCAATATCAAACTCTTCATCACTATTTGCGAATACAATATTTTGTTCTAAATTACCAAATGTAAATAGAACACAAATTGCTATAATAAATCGTATACTTTTTTTCATTTTTATTATCCTTTCGATTCTTATTAATAAGTTAACCTTTAATAACTAAATGACATTATGAAATAGTGTACTACTACACAAAACAATGAAATTGTTCATTTTTTACCTTTATATACGAAGAATCAAAATCTATAATCTCAGTCATATAAATAGGCATGAATTTTGTATAGTTAATGGAAGCGGTTAATTTATAATTTTATTATATAATAAAATCAACTATAAACAACCCTAGTTAATTATTTTAAACTTTAAATAAGGTGATTTTTGAGAATTTATTTCGATTCTATTAGGTGATATAAAATTCCTCCCGAAAAGTCGTTGACATTTTCAATGTATCTACTTTTGAGGGAGTATATCAATATGCATAAACTAGGCTTTATTAGGCTACACAACTACAATTTCGAAAAAGCATCATTAAATTCACATCTAACAACAAGAAAATATTATTCTCGATACCAGCTTTGGAATCATTACAACTTAACTGTTTCCAATTTAATTGCTATGATAACCGTTTCGGTCGTTGACTGCGTTTAATTTTTCAAAAAGCTATTTCACTTTCTATAAAACAATCGAGTTGATGTATTATTTTATGATGCACTTACACATCCCTGATACAAATTTTAAATATCCTATAATCACTTGTTAAACTGTATTTATAATAACTAAAAACCCCTCATCTCTAGACATAAATTCTAAAGCGAGGGGTATTCATATTTTTTTGATTTTATTACTCAGCTAATTCTTCAGCCGGTTTCTTTACTAACACACTTAATAAGATAGCTCCGACAATCCCACCAGCAAGCCAAGCCACGAGATACATCCATGGATTCGTTACACCACCGGCAAGAACCGCAAAGATTCCGCCGTGAGGAACATAACTCACACTACCAAATAACATACTTAATGCTCCAGCAACCCCACTACCTACTGCTAATGAAGGAATCACACGAAGTGGATTCGATGCTGCGAATGGAATAGCTCCTTCAGTTATGAAAGCCGCACCCATCACATAGTTCACTAAAGCACTGTTACGTTGTTCTGGCGCCCAAAGATTTTTGTTAAATGTTGCTGAAATAGCAATCGCTAACGGGGGAACCATCCCACCGATCATAACGGCTGCCATCACATCTGATCCTGCACCATTTGATGCTGTAACCAAAGCTGTACCAGTAACATAAGCTGCTTTATTAAGCGGTCCGCCCATATCAATTGACATCATAGCCGCAGCAACAAAACCTAGAACTACAGATAATTCAGATGGAATACTTGTTAATAAGTCTTGTAAACCTAACATGACTGCTCCCATGGGTGCATTCACGATAAAAAACATGATGAGACCCATGGCTAGAACACCTAGCACAGGATATAAGAAGATTGGCTTCATACCTTCCAGTGATTTTGGTAACCAACTTAAGCCTTTACGTAAGCACCAAACAATTCCACCCGCTAAGAAACCAGCGACTAAAGCACCTAAGAATCCTGATGCAACTGCATCTTCAAAGATTCCACCGGCATTAAAGGCTGTTAGAATACTTGGGTTAGCAAAAACCCCACCCATGAAACCAATCACTAAACCAGGTCGATCAGCAATAGATTGCCCAATATAACCTGCTAGTACTGGTAACATCATAGCGAAAGATAAATCTCCGAAAGTTTTTAAAGTATGAGCAATCGCATTATAACTTGCATCATCTGGATTCGCTGAGTTGATTCCCCAAAAGAATGATAAAGCAGCTAAAATCCCACCTGCGACGACGAACGGTAACATATGAGATACACCGTTCATTAAGTGTTTATAGAACTGACGTCCTAAAGATTCATTCTCCTCAGAATCGTCGGCTGACTGATCATATTGACTCGCGTGATAAATACGCGCATCAGCATTTGCGGCACGCTTCACTAATTCATCGGCTTTATTAATTCCGTCGGCTACTTTTGTTATAATAACTGGTTTACCATTAAAGCGCGCCATATCTACTTGCTTGTCAGCTGCTACAATAATCGCTGTTGCGCGTTCAATATCCGCTTTCGTTAATTTATTACCAACACCTGTTTGCCCATTTGTCTCAACTTTAATCGCATAACCGGCTTTATCCGCTGCTTGATTCAGTTTCTCTTCCGCCATATAAGTATGCGCAATCCCTGTTGGACATGCCGTTACAGCTAATAAGTATACATCATCCGCGTCTTGTGCTTGAGTATCTACTGCAGCAACTGTTTCTTTTGCTTGGTTTTCTTCTTCTTTTTCTGCTTCATATTCCGCAATGATATTTACAACATCTTCTTGAGTTTGAGCATCAAGTAAAGCTTGTTTTGCTTCTGGATTCATTAAGATACTTGATAATTTTGCTAAAGCTTGTAGATGTTCTCCGCCACCTTCAGGTGCAGCAATCATAAAGATTAATTTTGCTGGTTGACCATCGAATGACTCCCATTCAATTCCTTCTTGTGAGCGAGCAAAAACAATCGCTGCTTCTTTAATTGAAGCATCTTGAGCATGTGGAATCGCAATTTCGTCTCCTACACCTGTTGTAGATTGGGCTTCACGCGCTTCTAGTTTCTCAACATAACTGCCAACATCACTCACGCCACCTGCTTTGGCGAATTGTTCTGCCAAATGACGTAAAGTACTTGCTTTATCTGTTGTTGATAAAGTTAAATCCATCGCATCTTTTACAAATAATTGTGCTAGTTTCATTTTATCCACCTATCCTTTTTATTTCTATTTCTTTAATTAATTGATCTATCAATTCTTTTGTTGCGATTCCAACTGAAAACGCCGTCGCACTTCCTGATGCCGCTCCTTGCTTTAAACTGTCCTCGTACTGACCACTTTCAATATATTTTGCTATAAATCCTGCGACCATTGAATCTCCGGCACCTACGGAATTGACGACTTCGCCTTTAGGCACTGATGATTGATACACTTCTCCCGTCTCTGTGAGTAACACTGCGCCTTCGCCACCTAATGACACGATAACATTACGCGCGCCTTTTTCTTGGAGCATTTTACCGTAATGAATCACTTCTTCAATAGAATCTACCTTGACATTGAAGATTTCACTGAGCTCTTGCGCATTCGGTTTAATTAAAAATGGCTTATGTACTAAACAAGCGGTTAAAAGATCTTTATTCGAATCCAATACAAAATCAACCTGTTTACTTGCGCATAACTCAGCCACTTTAACGTAATGGTCGCTAGTCATACCTGGCGCAGCATTACCGGCTAGTAAAACCGTATCTCCTTTGACTAATACTTCATTAAAATAATTAAATAACTTCTGAATATCCTGCTCTTGAATAACTGGTCCATTAGCATTAATTTCAGTTTCTTGATCTGCTTTTATTTTGACATTAATGCGCGTAATTGCATCAATGTCAACAAATTCAGGTTGTATGCCTTCTTCTTTTAATGATTTTTGAATAAAATCACCTGAGAAGCCTCCTAAAAAGCCTGTCGCAATATTGTGATGTCCTAGTCGCTTTAAGATAACGGACATATTAATACCCTTACCTCCAGCCACATATTCATCTCGCTTCACGCGATTCAATTCACCTAGGTGAATCACATCTGTATTCATAACTAAATCCACTGCGGGATTAAATGTAATTGTATATAGCATTCTTTAAACTTCCTTCACTTTTGTATGTTTTTCGTATTTTAATCTCACGGGTTCTGGCAATGTATTTGTAATAATCGATGCATCTTCCAGTTCAACTATTCGACAAAATGATATTTTATCAAACTTACTACTATCAGAAAGTACATAAACTTGATTCGCTTGTTGAATAGCTGTCTGCTTAACACTCGCCTCCTCACGATCAGGCGTTGTAAAGCCGTACTGAATATCAATTCCGTTTGTCCCCATAAAAGCTTTCGAGAATTGATACTGTTTCAATTGATTTTTCGCGTCAGTTCCAATCATTGCGCGTGTTTTAGGCTTGATAAACCCACCAACTAAAATCGTCTGTATATCCATCTCTGTTAATATATTCGCAATTTCTAAACCATTCGTCACAACTGTAATATTTTCTGCTTTGATAAAAGGCAACATTGAAAGTGTCGATGTTCCGGCGTCTATATATATAAAATCATTCATTTCTATTAACGTCGCTGCGTACTTTCCTATATGTTCTTTTTCAGTCATAAATTGCTGTGACTTCTCTTTCACACTCGGCTCTGTGTCTACTGAGAAAATGCGTTTAGCGCCCCCGTGAACTCTCACTAACTCGCCTAACTCTTCTAACTGAGATAGATCTCGTCTCGCTGTGGATTCAGAAGTCCCCGTTGCTCCAACGATTTCTTGTAGCTTCACAATTGAATTATCAGCGAGTAACTTGCGAATCGCTTGATATCTCTCCTCTGTAAGCATTTTCATCACTTCCTTACTAATAAGATACACCAAAACCAATCATAAATCAATCACTTTCTTTCAAATAACGTTACATTCATTCAACTTCAATCATAAATGCGGATGTGATATGTGGATTCGCCAACTCAGGAAAACGAGCTAGCGAAGTTTTGCTGGATTCACCAGCTCAAGGGCACGAGCTAGCGAAGTTTGGCTGGGTTCACCAGCTCAAGGGCGCGAGCTAGCGAAGTTCGACTGGATTCGCCAACTCAAGGGCGCGAGCTAGCGAAGTTTGGCTGGATTCGCCAGCTCAAGGGCACGAGCTAGCGATTCCACACAATCCCAACTTATTTTTAAAAAAATAATGGCCAACCTAATTCGGTTAGCCCTTTATATATCGCCGATTGTAAAATTAAGCTAGACAACTAAAACAGCCATTTGTGGTACACTCAACTTGTAATTCCGACCAAAGAATACAAAGGAGTGACCACAAATGACCTACACCCATCTTACCACGGATGAACT